>DATNOW010000625.1:0-5137 GCA_036703515.1 Chroococcidiopsis sp. | reverse complement strand
ATCGCTCAGGGCTAACCCGCCCTCCTCCAACACCTTGACCACTAGGTAATTGGCGCTCGATCCCTTGGCGTAGCCCACCTTTTTGCCACGCAAATCGGCAATCGACTGGATGGGCGAATCGGCCTTGACCAACAGCGCCGAACTTTTGTTTTTGGGGGCGCTGCCGCCGATGTAGACCAGCGGTGCATCGGCCGCTTGGGCCACCACCGGAGGGGCATCGCCCGTGCGCGCGACATCAATGCTGCCGACATTCAAGGCCTCCAGCATCGGCGGCCCCGCCTGAAACTCTGACCATACCACCGAGAAACCGAGTGGTGCTAGCCGTTTTTCGAGACCACCCCGAGCTTTGACCAGGGTGAAGGGATCAAATTTCTGATGCCCAATTCTGACCACGCGGGTTTGGGCCACGGGCGAGGACGGTGTAGCCGAGGGCACACTGGTTGAGTCAGTGGGGCTACAGCCTGCGATCGCTAGCGTCAAGCCTAAACCCAGAGCAAACAGCCCTGCAAACAGCCGAGTCGTTGGCCGCGGTCGGCTGAGGCTTTGCTTGAGCGTTGCCTTCAATGTCTCAAAACTTAGGGTCTTAAGACTTGGGAACTTCCAAAGTTGCCTGATCATCACACCTGTCCTCTATCGGTCATTGCAATTAGAAAAAGGCCTACTGCATGGCTCCATAACCAAGGGCGCAGCGTCCTCCTGCCAAAATCGACACCTCAGCGCGGGCTATGCGATTACCCCTGATCAATCGACTGCCCAAAATCTACGGTAAGCTGATCGAGATACCGTAATTTTGATAAACAGGACTATGCCATAAACCTGTGGCGAAACGCAAGCCCTGTGCGGAAAAAGTAGTCTAGGCGTCAAATTATCCCGGCAAATTATCCTTTCAGTAAAATTCAGGCTTGCATTTTCTAGCTGCTTGTGGAATGCTGATGGATAAATCTACGGTATTCCTATTGATTTATCGTAGATTTTGACGGCTACACTGACGATTTGACAGTCATGGATTAGTTCCTCTTACTCCTGATATCGGCAGGTCGATAACGCATGGCCTGGGTATTGGTGCGTTCTGGTTATCGATCTGCCGATTTTTCTAGCCCTTGATTTGTTTGGTGCTCAAGCTGTACGTTCAGGCATCCCTCTATGACAGATTCCATCCAGCCCATAGGCGATGATTTCAGCGCGAGTGGACAGCCCTCTGCATCGGATTTGCCGCAGATTGCCCAAGCCGGATTTCGATCGATTTTGAATGTGCGATCGCCCCAAGAATCTGACAGCTTCGCGGATGAAGCAGAGCAGGCCGAGTCGGCGGGGTTAGCCTATGCCCATGTACCGTTAAGCAACGCTGACCCTCAGCTCGATCAGGTGCAGCGCGCGCTGGCCGAGCTCGAAAACTTGCCCAAGCCTGTGTTAATCCACTGTGGGGCGGGGGGTAGAGCCGGGGCGATCGCCCTGATTGCGTCAGCAGTGCAGGCTGGGTTGACCATTGATCAACTGATCGCGACCGCCACTGAAGCGGGGATTAGTTTAGAGCAACCCCATCTTAAAGAATTTATTGAAAATGCTCGCCAACCGCAGGAATAGAGTGCTTTAGCTGGCGATCGCCAACATCGCGATCGCAATATTCGTGCGCTCTTTGCCTGTCCTTAGACATTGGCCAGGTGGGCTTCTTTGATGCTAGAAACAAGCTCTTGGCGCAGTTCTAAAAACTCGCGTGAGCTACGTAACTCCGTTGCTGAAGTATGTTCTAGTCGTCGCGCAAACGGGTTTTCAATATCTTTGACAATGCGGCCGGGGTTGGCATACATCACCACAATTCGAGTGGCCAGCAGCAGCGCCTCTTCTACATCGTGGGTGATAAACAAAATCGTCTTTTGGGTGGTGCGCCAGATTTGCCGCAGATAGTCTTGCATGGCCTCGCGGGTGAGGGCATCTAGGGCAGCGAAGGGTTCATCCATCAAGATCACTTTGGGGTCGGCCGCCAGCGAACGGGCGATCGCCACGCGTTGTTTCATTCCCCCCGACAGCTCATGGGGGAACAGGTTGGCGGCGCGGATGAGGCCGACCATCTGCAAATAATGCTCGATTTTGTTTTGGCGGATGGTTTGGGACAAGCCTTGCATCCGGGGGCTAAAGTCAACGTTTTGGGCCACCGTCAGCCACGGAAATAGGTTGGGCTGCTGGAAGACCACTCCAACTTCGGCGTTGGGCTTGGTGTGCGGTTTACCGGCAACCGTGATGTAGCCCTGGGAGGGCCGTTCATAGCCCGCGATCACCCGCAGCAGCGACGACTTGCCGCAGCCCGACGGGCCAATCACACAGACAAAATCTTCGGGATGCAGATCTAGGTTGACATTGTGCAGTGCAGTCAGCGATCGCCGCCCTGAGGCATAGACCAAATTGACCGCGCGCAGACTAATCAATGCAGCGCCTTGGGGAATATCGAGCGTTAGCGGGTTGGCGGCAGAAGAATCGAGGGTCATCGCGCTACATCCTCATCAATAAATAATCAATAAATAATTTGCTAATTGCCCGCTGATGACGGGGATTTATGGCTGGTGCTACCGATGGCTTGATGGACTGGCAGACAAAAGGGGGAAGGGGGGAGGAGCACAGATCCCCCTAAGAACAAATCCCCCAAAAGCTTTTTACTAAGGATCATGGATTAAATAAAACCAGATTCTTATTTTTTGAAAGCGAAGCGGAGCTTCGCTTTCAAAAAATAAATTTGGGTTTTTATTGAATTTGCAATCCTAAGCTGTGATCAGCCAATGACAAGCCAGCGACATTCGGGTCGGTTCAGCTATTGCGCGATCGCCGCACTATAGATCGCGTCTTTGAACACGGCCAAATCCGGCGTTGCCGAAATCGTCCCCTGGGCTTTCATGAAGTCAGCCGAGGCTTTGAGCACCTCTGCAAAGGCTCCAGGGCTGCCGGGTTTGCCCAGATAGTCGGCCCCGCTTTGCTCCGATGAATCGAGCCAAACCAGTTCATTGGCCACGGCGAGGCTTTCCTCTGGAGTCAGGCCCAGCTCGGCGGCCAGGGCTTTACCCGCTTCCTCTGGCTGCTCCCGGTAAAACTTCACCGCTTCATCTAACACGCCGACATATTGCTTTAGGGCATCGGGATATTGGCTGATGAAGTCCTTGTGCGCCACCCCAACATCGGCGGTGATGATGCCTTGCTCTGACAGCGTTTTGGCCGTAACCAAGATTGTGCCGCCATCATCCACTAGCTTTTTCAGGGTGGGCTGCCATACAAATGCACCATCGATATCCCCACGCTGCCAGGCTGCCAAAATATCCGGCGGCTGTAAATCGAGCACCTGTAAATCGGTGGTGGCAATGCCAGCTTTTTCGAGGGCAGACAGTAGGCTGAAATGGGTGGTCGAGCCAAAGGGCACGCCGATCTTGCGCCCTTTGAGATCGGCTAGGGTTTTGATGTTGGCGCTGGTTTTGACGGCCAGAGCTTCGTTGTCGCCAATCACATCATGGAGAAAATAAACCTGATAGGGCAACCCATTGGAAATACCAACGGATGTGCCCGTCGAGCCGACTAGACCTAGATCTAAGCCATTAGCGGCGATCGCCGTGTTGACATCCCGCCCCGAATCAAACGACTTCCATTCGATTTTGGTATTGGGGAAGGCTTTTTCGGCTAACCCCAAGGCTTTGACCAGCAGCTCAGCATTGGGGACAACCTGATAGCCAATCCGAATCTCAGACGGTGCGGCGCTGGCTGTGGGTGATGCCGAAGCATCAGGGCTAGGGGAAGAAGCTGTATCGCTGGCGGGAGAGCAACCTGCAAAGGTCACAACTAAAAATAGGGAGCACAACCCTAGCAGCACGTTAAATGAACGTCGATCGATCAGCCGACTGAACGGCCGAGTTACGTAGCGATGAAGACGACGAATGAATGAAACCATAAAAACCTACTCTTTTCCTGACCAAGGAACTTGGTAATATTGCAACCCACGGATAACCAGATCGAGGGCGATCGCCAAAACGCCCATGATCAAAATGCCAACGAAGACCACGTCGCTACGCAGAAACTTGCTGGCATCCAACACCATCCAGCCCAACCCCGACACTGCCGCCACGATTTCCGCAGCAACCAAGGTGGTATACATAAACCCCGTTGCCGTGCGCAGCCCGGTAAACAAGTCGGGCAAGGTAGACGGAAAGATCACATATCGAAAGACTTGCCAGGGTGAAGCCCCGAGCGATCGCGCCGCATTCAAGCGATCGCGTGGAATCCGCTTGACCCCTGACACTGCTGCAATGTAGAGGGGGGCAAACCCGGCCAAATAGAGGAGCGCAATTTTGGACGGATCGTCGATGCCCAGCCAGATCACCAGCAGGGTGTAGTAGGCCAGCGGCGGCAGCGGCCGATAAAACTCCACAAAGGGCTCTAGTGCTGCCTGAAACTGTCTAGAACAGCCGCTCAACAGCCCCAGCGGAATAGCAGTCACGACAGTCATCACAAAGGCTATCCCCAACCGCCGAAAGCTAGCCAAGATGTGCACCCACAGCGGCCGATCGTGATATCCGTTTTGCCAGATGTCAGCAAATGCAGCCCACACCTTAGCGGGAGCCGGGATAAACAGGGGATTGACCCACTGCCATGCGGTGCTGATTTGCCACAGCAGAGCGGCGATCGCCACAGCGGTAACAGATATCAAGGCGGGAGAGCTGAGCGCAGACCCCAGGTTACGGCGTCGAGGCGATCGCCGCTCTGTGATTAATTCTTCTGGTCTCACGGGCGTATTGTTCAAGGCGTAACCTCGTGCAGGTAAGCGATATCTGCAAATGGCGGGCGATCTGAGAGACAGCAGACGGCTCACCCTATTAACTCTCGAATAAACATCGATAAATCGATCGATATACCGTAGTTTTGGTGCAAGCTATATTCTCACAGCCGTTGAATAAAAAGCAAGTCAAATCAAACGTCAGATTAAACGTCGGATTTCTTCTTGCGCACCGGGGAGATAGCCCTTTGCCTGTGCCATAGGGGGATATCCCGACTGGAGTGCCGAGGACTGCGATCGCTCGCCATAGAGTTTGACCGAATCGAAATATAGAGCAGTGGCTTGCTTTTTTCTTTTGATTGTGAGATTTTCTATGAATGCAATATACGG
>DATNOW010000624.1:0-4021 GCA_036703515.1 Chroococcidiopsis sp. | reverse complement strand
GGGTGTTGTATTGAGCAGTAATCCAGGTGCGGTATTCTGTCACCATTGGGCTTAGCATTTGGCGGATTATGTCTACATTTTCGGCAGCCGCTAACTCTTCCATGCCAAGTTGAACCATCGGCAGCGGGGCCGCTTCGACCTTTGGGACTTCTGCGATCGGAACCCAGGTGGTACAGACTTCGGTGCAGTGATGTGGGTCGGAGGAATGGGCGATGACGGAGACGTTATGCCCAACGGCAAATTCATACTCGTGGCGATATTGGAGGCTAGCGATCGCCTCATCGGGGTCTTTGCTGTCTAGGCCCCGCAGGTCTGAGCGGGGTGTAAACCCTTCTTGGCACTGTACAATCAGGCAGGTTTGAAAGGCGAAGGACGCATCTTTCTCGCCAGCGTGCATCTGGCGGTAGTTTACAATAAAGATAGAGACTGATAATGTGCCTGCCTCGAAGCGATGGTCAATCACGGGGCGACAGTTGACAACTAAGGTAAGACCACTACCGCCAGGAATCTCAATTTCAAACGAATCTTTGGCAGACTGAATTGGAACGTTAAGTGAGGCAGATTGGGGAATGCGTTGCCATCCCTCTGGTTTACGCTTCTTTTTGTCGCCCGGTTCCTCAACTTCGAGATTTTGTCTTTCCAGTTCAATGGGTTTGTAATCTGCCCAATGAACCGTCGTTGACAGCTCCTTTGTTTGCTGAGAAATGAGAAAACTCATTCCCATTGATGAAGGAAATAGTGCTTTTCGCGCCGGAGCTACCTCAGGCGATTGACTATCTTCGCTCGTTTCACCCTCTCCTAACTCTTGCGGCTCGACATTTCCTTCATCGTCAGAGCGATCGTCTGGCTTTGCACCAAAGGGAGCCAGAAACCCGGTGAGATAGCGCTTAGAGGGTGCTTGGGTTAGCACTTCCTCTGCATGTTCTGTGTCATCAGGTTTGGGGCCAACTAGGTCGATTTGCAGGACATCAACTAGCGTGGAGCGAATTTCAGCGGAGGTGAGCTGGGGCATACAAATGTCTTTAGGAAACGTCTTTGGGAATAGATGTGTATTGTCGCGATCGCAGATGTTATCCTTTAGCCGCCAAAATTTTGGCAATGATCACGTTGCGGTTTAGAAACGTGGGTGATCGAACGTTCAGCCGCTCCTCAGCTTTACCTATCCATTGTGAGGATGGAGACCTTTGATCAAGTCCATTTGAAGAGATGCGATCGCATCCATAATTCCATTTCCTTCCTGGTTTTCTTGAATCGAATCTCGCAATGCCATAATGTACCGGCTCAGATCTTGTTTTAGTAGGGGGCGATCGTGGTCAACATTTTGGCGATAGCTCCAGACATCCCAGGCAATCAGCCCAATACCTAATGCAGGATCTACAAGGGTTGATCCCCATTTTGCTGCGATCGCCGCACCTCCTTTGGCTAAGAGCTTAGTCCCTGATTTGGCAACTAAAGAAGTGACAACTTTAGTTCCTGCACTTGCCGCAGTTATAGCAAGAACTTTAGTAGTGAGATTTCCAGCCAAAGCACTACCAGGTAACCCTGGCACTTCTGTTCCAGTATTAGCAACAATTTCAGAAAGTTTATCTAAATGACGCTCCCATTCCTGATTAGCCACTTGATAACGACTTTTGATACTAGCAAATTGCACTCCTACTGCCGAGGCATAGTTTTGGGCAGTGCGCTCAATTACCTCCTTTAAGTCAGCCATTGCTTCTTGATTCAATACATCTTCAGCAAATTTTTGATTGATATCTGCCTCCATACGTCTTTTAAGAATCTGATCGGCATTTAGGCGCTCTGTCTTTTCATCTGCGGTTTGAAGAATTTTGAGTTTAGAGTCTATTGTAAAAGCCATCCACGCAAAGGGCACTCCAAATTCGGTGGCTTTTTGGTGCAAAAAATCGAAGTACCAATCTAGAAAAGGATGATCAATGCTCTCAATGCGCTTCTGTGCCCAGTAGTCTAACTCTCTGATTACAAACTCCTCTGTGCTTTGGTGTGCCTCGTGCAAGGAATTAACAAGCTGTTGATCAATCTCTGACCAGTCATAGGCTGTGTTGGCAGCCATGACTGCTTGCGTGGCTGCTGGTTGGGGCATTTTATCGGCTAATGCGATTGCAAACGGCAGTGGCACAAACCAGAGCCAAGTAGCTAACAGCAACATTTCTACAACTTGTTTTGAACCACTAAAAAAGTTCATGCCATGCCCCCTCATAGGCTAGCTCCAACAAAAGATGCTTGAGTATCCTTGACTATGTGAATTGACCTTAAGATTTCTTCGTCAATTTTGCTGGTGACGGTCATGATGCCGTTGGTTGGATTTTCGAGGACGGATTCTTCAATTTGAGCGATATAGTCGATCAAATTTTTGCGAAGGATTGGCTTTTCAATATTGGCCGTGTGCTGAGTATCCCAAACATCCCAGAGTAGAATGCCAACACCGACGGTGGCATCTAGAAACGTAGCGCCCAGTTTTGCAGCTAGGATGCCCCCTGTTTTAGCAGCAAGTTTAGCTCCAATATTAGTTGCCATTTGACCCACAACTGCACTGCCAATTTTAGGCAGTAGAGGTACGATGAGAGGCTTGAGGGCAACATAGGCACCGACTGCTGTCATCTGCTTGAGGGGCAATGCAACTAGATTTCCCTCTGTGCTAGGTATGGCAATTGAAGTTTCGCGCAGGTAACGATTCCACTCAGCCGCAGAGATACCGCTTTCGACTGGGATTTGGTTGAATTCTTGTCCTAGTTCGCGAATGTAGGCCTTAGCAGTTTTTAGTGCGCTGTTTTGCAGTTGAAATTCTGAGATTTGCGGCACCAGAACCCGTTTAGCAAATTCTTCCTGAAATTCTTTGGTGATCTCTTCTGCAATTTTTTCTTGCGGAGAAGGTTTGCTGGGATCGAGCCACTGCTGGAATTTTCCAGAAATACCTGCAAAGAAGCTATCGTACTGGAGTTGCTTTTGATGGAAGTAGCTAAAGTACCAATCTAGAAAACTGTCGTCTAAGCGTTGAGTGAGCTCACTGGCCCAATCGCTTATTTCATTTCGGGCAAGCACTTCTGTTTTAGCCCGGGCGTTTCGCATCTTATTTTTAGCAAGACGCTCGAACTGATCCCAATCTTTTACAGACGGTGTAGCTTGAGTGACGGGGTTAGGGGTGGTATCGGTCTGAACGATCGCAGGCTGCGATGCATCATCAGACAGCGATCGCGTCATAAACCACTGACCGATCATCGGAATGATGACAACCACTACAACGATTGCCCAAATTAGTGGCTTCAGACGCTTCACAATGCTGAAGAATGTTTCTAAAGCGCCAACTGTTTTTGGTGCTGGTTGACTCTCCTCAATTGATGGAGATGAGGATGAGGATTGCAGAACTAAAGCATCGAGTGTGCCAAAAAAAGTGGGTTTATATTCACTGGAGAGGCGATCGATTTGCCAGATACAGAAGGGAGTTTGTTTGACTTTAGAATAGTTGTCTAGCTGCTGCTTGAGAACGTCGACCGAAATATTCAGCGTTTCTGCGATCGCCTGAAGGCTACTTTCAATCGTTTCTTGATCGCCTGCTAATAGGTCATTAAACCAAACAGCGTTGTGCCCATCATAGGGAAAGAAATCAATGGTTTTCCAATAGCTAATGCTATTTTCTTGGTGTCTGTATTGTTTAAGGTCTGCTGGAGTTGGTTGAGGAGCGTTAGACATCATCTTCGTAATATGGCTTGGCTAAAGCTATGGTGCTGATTAAATATCGAACAGAGATAATAACGAACTAAAACTCTACTGAGAATTAAAGCTCTACTTAAAATTCCCTTCATGAAAAAAACGTAACCAAAAAAATTAAACAATCGCATACGCCCTATGCTCCCTTACATGGGGAGGATGGGAGGCGAGGACGATGTGATCTTTGAGACTACCTGCGGCAACTAGTTCATCCGTGATGCCATGCTCGAGTTCATCATGGTGTAGCCAAATTTTGTCAGAGTTTTGGTGGTAGAAGTCTTTGAGGAGTAATTGG
>DATNOW010000623.1:0-5302 GCA_036703515.1 Chroococcidiopsis sp. | reverse complement strand
TCTGCTGTTCTCGGCGCTGCGGGCATCTCTCTTCAGACGTATGCAACCCCTGGAAAAGCCGGGCAATCATCGCAAAGAACACCCCTCAGCGTGTTAAGATATGCAGCAATTATTAAACACGTGTTGGAGAGGTTTATCTATTCATGGAAGCGGCCCTGCTGTTAGCAAAACTACCCGAAGCTTACGCAATTTTTGATCCCCTGGTGGATGTTCTGCCGATTATTCCAGTTTTCTTTTTGCTGCTGGCATTTGTCTGGCAAGCGGCTGTCGGTTTTAGATAACCTGCACGCTCACAACAGACTTCTATCCAACAGACTTCAATTGGCTGCAATTGACTGCAATCAAGGATGGGGCGATCGCTCCATCCTTGATTTGTTTTAGGGCCAGGGCAAGTAGCTAGGGCAAACGGCACTGAATCCTTCTGTGCAGAAAATTTCGAACCAATTGACGCCCGTTCTGAACCTGCTACATTAAGGCATACGCTATCAAGCAGCAAACTCTCTGATTACAGAGGATGGTTCCTATGTCAGATACATCGGTTGCGCTACAGTCTTTTAATCAAGTTCGCCAAAATCCAATTGGGCTAGAGCTAAACGTCACCACCGCCATTTGCGAAGGCTTAAATATTGCCTTGGCCAGCTTTCAAGCACTCTATTTGCAATACCAAAAGCATCATTTTGTGGTGGACGGTGCTGAGTTTTACTCGCTCCACGAATTTTTCAACGACAGCTATGGCGAAGTCCAAGGGCACATCCACGAAATTGGCGAGCGGCTGAATGGCCTAGGCGGCGTGCCAGCAGCTAGCTTTAGCAAGTTGGCCGAGCTGTGCTGCTACACTCCTGAGTCAGATGGGGTGTTTAGCTGTCGGCAAATGGTTGAGCATGATCTCGTGGCAGAGCAAGAAATCATCAAGGTGCTCCGTCAGCAGGCCTCTCAAGCCGAAAGTTTGGGCGATCGCGCTACCCGCTATCTCTACGAAAAGATTTTGATCGAAACCGAAGATCGCGCTTTTCACCTCGACCACTTCTTGGCGAAAGATAGCTTAACCCCTGCCTTTACGCTGGCCGCAAACAACTAGGGTAAAGCGTGCGGACTTTTTCTACAGCCTATTTATTGGTTTCTCACGGCAGCCGCGACCCGCGATCGCAACATTCCGCCCAAGCGCTAGCCGCGCTGATTGCAGAACGGCTGCTTGCTGCTGACCATGTTGGAGGGGCGATCGCGGCTGACCAGATTACTTCTAACCGGATTACTCCTGAGCAAACGGCGGCCGAGCTCAGTGTTTCCACTGTCAGCAGTAAAGCGGCGATCGCTCCAGCGCCCCAGCCCCTATTACCCCAGCCCTTATTAATTGAAACGGCGGTGTTAGAACTGGGTGAATATCCCCTGCATCACCAAATCGAACGGTTTGCCCACCGCGCCATCACCCAAGGCTATGAGCAAATCAAAATTTTGCCGCTGTTTTTGCTCGCAGGGGTGCATGTCATGGTCGATCTGCCGGCAGAGGTGGCGATCGCCCGACAGCAGATTGGCGATCGCCTGCCCATTCAGCTTCAGCCCCATCTGGGCAGCCATCCCGATTTGATCACGCTGCTGCTACGGCGGGTGGGCCAGTGCAGCATGGTTCATGCCGCTAAAGCCGCAACCGTCGGAACGGTCGCAACAGCCGCAACCATTATCATGTCCCACGGCAGCCAGCGGCCCGGAGCCAACCAGCCCGTCGAGGCGATCGCCCGCCACCTCGGGGGTATCCCGGCCTACTGGTCGATGCCGCCCAGTCTAGAAGCGCAGGTGACAACTCTGATCGACAGTGGGCAAAAAGCGATCGCCATTGTTCCCTACTTTTTGTTTGCGGGTGGGATTACCGACGCGATCGCCACGCGCGTCCAGTCCCTCGCGCAGCAGTTTCCCGATGCCCAGCTGCGCCAAGTCGAACCGCTGGGGGCTACGCCCGAACTTGCAGAGATTGCAGTTAAATTGTTGAGTTTGTAAACTGCTGGATTGGTAAACCGTTGCATTTGTAACAATTTGCAACTTTCGCATCTCAATTCGTCTGTTTCTGCATGATTGCCCCGGTCGCTTATTGCTAAACCCAGGACAGTCGATACACTGATAGCTAACGCGTCGATCCACCGCATCGATCCACAGATACTGAACAGATACTGAACGTACAGATACCTAAAGCCAGATACCTAAAAATACAGATATCCAAACAGATATCTACACATTCGCCTCTCTAACGCCTCACACCGTGCGGCACGCTGAACCTTGTTTTGAGCTTTCTAATCTATGCAACAACCATTGGGCAAAGTTTATCTCGTCGGCGCTGGGCCAGGTGATCCGGGACTGTTTACGCTAAAGGGCAAAACCTTGCTCGAACATGCCGACGTCGTGATTTATGATGCCTTGGTCAGCCCCCAGATTGTGGCCATGATCAACCCACAGGCCGAGCAAATCAATGCGGGCAAGCGCCGGGGGCGGCACTCCCTCTTGCAAGAAGAAACCACCCAACTGCTGATTGATAAGGCTAAGGTGCACCCGATCGTAGTGCGGCTGAAAGGCGGCGACCCGTTTGTGTTTGGGCGGGGCGGCGAAGAAATGGAAGATTTGGTCAAGGCAGGCATTGCGGTAGAGGTGATTCCGGGGGTGACCTCGGGCATTGCGGCCCCGGCCTATGCGGGCATTCCCCTCACCCATCGGGCCTACAGTTCTTCGGTTACCTTTGTCACCGGGCACGAATCGGTCGGCAAATATCGCCCCAGCGTTAACTGGGAGGCGATCGCCCACGGTTCAGAAACGATTGTGGTCTATATGGGAGTGCAAAACCTGCCCCATATTATCGAGGCCTTAACCGCGGCTGGGCGATCGCTCGATACGCCCATTGCCCTAGTGCGGTGGGGCACCTGCCCCCAGCAGCAAGAGCTAATCGGCACCTTGGCCACGATTGTGCAGCAGATTGAAGAGACAGGCTTTGAAGCACCGGCGATCGCCGTTATTGGCAACGTGGTCAACCTGCACGGGCTGCTGTCGGGCTGCCGTCCGCTGCCAATTTAGCGTAATCTCACAGTCCAGGCTCGCAACCTAGCCGCGAAACCTAGTCTCGATAGGATGGATCTTCGCGATCGAGCAGGCGCGTCAGTGCGGCCCATTCCAGTTCGCCAACGTTGTTCCAGCCATACTGCTGCACCGTGCGATCGCACACGGCCTCTGAGGGATAAATCAGGGGCACCCCGGCCGACTGCGCCGTAATCTGCACCTCGCACGATTTTTCCAGGTAATAGAGCAGATAAAACGCTTCGGGCACCGTCGCTCCGGCGGTCAGCAGTCCGTGGTTGTGCAAGATCATCACCGGCTTGTCGCCCAAATCGGCAATCAGGCGATCGCGTTCACCCAAATCAAGCGCTAGCCCCTCATAGTGGTGGTAAGCGACCCGGTTGTGAAACTGGAGCGAAAACTGACTGACCGGCAGCAGCCCACATTCCAGCATCGAGACTGCCATGCCATAGCGACTGTGGGTGTGCATGACGCAGCCCACCTCATGCCGCGCCATGTGAATGGCGCTATGAATTACAAACCCCGCCGGGTTAACGGGATAGCCATTGTCTTCCAAGATGTTGCCGTCGACGTCAATTTTGACGAGGCTAGACGCCGTAATTTCGTGGAACATCAACCCAAACGGATTGATCAAAAACGTTGGTTCATCTCCCGGCAAGCGTACCGAAATGTGAGTATAAATCAAATCTGACATGCCAAATCGCGCCACCAGTCGATAGGCTGCCGCTAGCTGAACGCGCAGTTCCGCCTCGGTCAAATCAGCCTGGGCCGGTTTGGTATAGGTCTGAAACGAGAGGTCAATTGTAGACTGGGTTTTGGGTTGCGTTGGAGATTGCACGGTAGTCATCCTTATTGAGGCTGCATATAGCAATCCTATTCTCACAACTTCTGATTGTGATATTTCCCTGGCAATATTTCAGGGCGATATTTCAGTAGTGATATTTCAGTGGCGATCAACCATCTCGACAGCGCTAAAAAACGCACAACCCTATCTCAATGCCGATCGCAAACGGGAGATAGGGTTGTGGAACCAACGATAGGACGATAAAACAAAAAAGGCTGAGGCTATCAGCTCTCTGGAGCAACCTTCTCTTTAAATACTTTACCTGCGGAAAATGCAGGCACCTTGGTTGCCGGAATTTTGATGGCTTTACCCGTTTGGGGGTTGCGTCCTTCACGAGCAGCGCGATCGCGTACTTCAAACGTGCCAAATCCAACCAGCGTTACTTTATCGCCCGATGCCAATGCTTCAATAATAGATTCGACCGCTGCACTCAATACGGCATCGGCATCTTTTTTGGTCACTGAGGCCTTTGCGGCGATCGCGTCCACCAATTCTGATTTGTTCATAATTAACCTCACATCGTTATAAACGACAACAGATGTGAATTGTAGTTCAGTCAAAACCAATCGGCACACCTTTTTCACGCTCTTGGAGACTTTTTTTCGAATTTTGATTGAAAAACAGGCAGTAAACTAGAAAATCGCCGTTATTTGTTGCGAAATGTTTAGAAAATAAGCCCGCTAATGGGCGACCTGAGCGGATGTAACTCCGACTTCAGATCACTTTCGTTAAACTAGCGATGGCATTTATCAATCGGGTTAAAGCTCTCCATGACGATAGCGATACACAAAAGGAGCAAAGTATAGGTATGGGGATCGGGGTGTCATGGTAGCCAGTGCAGAAAACGGTTTAGACAAAGGCGCAGAAAGCGGTTTAGGCGAAAGTTTAGATAACGGCTTAGATAACGGTGCAGATAAAGCTGCGGACAGAGGCTTAGACAAATTTCTATTTATTGACCAACAGCTTGCCCAGCGTCAATCGGCCCAGCAGTTGCGATCGCTCCACACCTTTCAACCCCAAGGGGCCGTCTGCGGCATCAAGGGCGATCGCCCGGTGATTAACTTCAGCGCCAACGACTACCTGGGGCTGTCTAAGCATCCTCACCTGATTGCGGCCGCCCAAGCCTACACCCAGACCTACGGCACCAGCGCCACGGCATCCCGCCTGGTGACGGGCAGCTATCCCATCCACCAGCAGCTCGAAGAACGGTTGGCAGCGGCCTGTGGGCAAGAGGCGGCGCTGCTGTTTAACTCTGGCTTTCAGGCTAATTCCACGCTGCTGCCGCTGTTACTCGACAGCGCGTCACTGGTGTTGTGCGATCGCCTCGTCCACAACAGCATTGTCCACGGGGTTTTGGCCAGCCGAGCCCGATTTATTCGCTATCGCCACAACGACCTCCAGCAC
>DATNOW010000622.1:0-6677 GCA_036703515.1 Chroococcidiopsis sp. | reverse complement strand
CGCCCGTAACGGTGTCGTTGCCGCTGCCCCCAGTGATCGTATCGTCGCCATTGCCCCCGGTGATCTCGTCACCGCCGGTACCCCCACCGACAATCAGCAAATTATCGGTGAAGTTGCCGGGAATTAGATCCTGGTTAAAAGTTCTAACGTCAAAGTTAGCAATTTCATGGATGTTGGTTGAGTCCCCGGTGGAAGCAGCGAAGCCAAATTTGAAGGTGCTCGGCAATGCCCCGTTAACTGCGGTGACATCAAACCCTGTAGCGCCACCAATCACGGTTTCACCCGGATCATCAAAGTCATTGTCCGCATTGAGGTCAAGCTTCACAAATAGCTTGCCGGCTGGGCTTAGATCAACTCTGGCCCGGCGACGTGCCTCTTCACGGGTAGCGGCTGAACCTGGCACATCAATGCTGCCACCGCCGGGGTAAGACGTGCCGACAAGGTAGTTATACCCTGTGCTTTCGCTGCCGCGCACCGCGATCGAATCTCTGCGGCGGCCGGGGCCACCGACTTTGGCGTTTTTGTTGGGGTCAGAAAAGTTGCCAAATTCATCAAACCCAATGCCGAGATAGCCTCCCAGCAGACCGGGCTGAGCGTCGTATTGGGCATAGCCAAGGGACCCGCCAAATCCACCGGGACCGGTGGGCGATTTCGCGCCATCGACAAAGAAAAAGCTGAGCCCGTCACCCCCATTGCCTTGGTAAGAGAAAAAGTCAAAGCTGATCGATAGCCCGTTGGTTGAAGAGATGGGAGAGGTATACAGCACAAACGAAGACGTGTCTTTGACTGCGCTAGTCAGTTTAAGCACATTGGTGTCTGCTAGCACATGGGCATAGGCGGCGATCGCCTCTGCGCGCACGGCCAACGGCGTCTGAACATTCCCTACCCTAAACTGCAACGACCAATCGCCGCCCTGCGCAGCGCTGCCGGTAAGGGTCGAAGCGGCGGCGATATTTGCGCCCGTTAGTGCAGCCACCTGTCGGACAAAGGCTTGCCCTGATTCGTCAGCGGCGACGTTGCAGCCATAGAGCAAAATATCCGCGCCCGGTGCCAGCCGAGTTGCCCATGCCGTCAACTCTTGGCTGTAGTGATTGAGGGTTTCACGGCTTAGCGCGGTGGCCCCGAGGCGTAAGGAACCGGATTGCCCGTGGGAGATAATGTGAAGGCTATTCACTTGGCGATAGCTAGCCAACGCAGTGGTGATCTGCCGGACACCATCTTCAGCCGGGTTTAGCACGAAAACTTCAGCGCCAGTATGAATGCCCTCGACTAATTGGGCATAGTCGTTGACCGAAGGGTCAATAAAAACAAGGGCTAAGGTTGAAACAAGAGGTGTCATGACGTGCATTTTCAGAATAAACGACTACAGAAACTGCGGTTTTAGAATAGGCAGCTTTAAACTCAGTGCCGTGAGCGGCGGCAACAACACTCGCAAGCCAAGCATGTAGAAAAAAATAAATCGACGCGATCGCCCCCAGGGTTTGATCCGCAACACTTCTTTTACGCAGACCACAGACCGATCGATCGCGCAGTTACCCCATTAGGCTGGTAGACAACGGGATGAATCACAAAATGGCGAATCTAATGGAAAATTTGATGATGAATTGTGATGCAATACATCCATTGATTAAAGTGTGGGGCATCACTCCCAAAATGTCAGCAGCTTCTAAGCGTTTTCACGGAAGATTACGCCGAAATTTCACAATCCCCATGATTTCATAAACACACGGTAAAGTCGGGAGCGATCGCATTGTCCTGATCGTCAGCGCCCCAGTTTCAGCCTTGTCCCCCTGTCAGGATTAGCCCCCTGCCAGGATTAGCCCAATACCAGGCTCACCCAAAAACAATCGCGTGACGGCTTGTAGTTTAGCCATCACGCGATCGCAATCCAGAGCGCTAGATATTTCTGGATATCTGCTGGATATCTAGTTAGAACGGGTCAATCTATTCCACATGGGTGGAGCTACTGCTGGCCCGTTCGGATGTGCGGGGAGCCAAGCGACGAGCCAAGATGTCTTCTTGCAGTGCGGTGACAGCGCTGGCATATTGAGGATCGGCCGCTGTGCCAATCAAGACCGGATTAGACACCAAGCGCTGCTGCTGTGATGTGGTTAGCCCCACGTTGATATCGGGAGCGAGACCACGATGGCTGATATCGGTGCCATTGGGGGTGTAGTAGTGGGCGATGGTGACGGCCAAGCCAGAACCATCGGAGAGGGAATGTACAGACTGCACCAAAGCTTTGCCGAAGGTTTGGGTGCCAACCACCGTAGCGCGATGGTTGTCCATCAGCGCCCCCGTGAGGATTTCGCTAGAGCTAGCCGAGTTGCCATCCACCAGCACTGCCAGCGGCAAATTAGTTAAAGCGCTTTGGTTCGCAGCAATCTCTTCGCTGTTTCCACGCCGGTCAACGGTGCGTACAATCGAACCATTTTCGATCCACATACGGGAGATGTCGATGCTGGCTCGCAGTAGCCCACCGGGGTTGCCGCGCAGATCTAACACAAAGGCATCCACATTTTGGTTGAGCAACTCTTCGATGGCATGCTGCATTTGCTCGGCGGCGTGGCTGCTGAATTCGTTGAGCCGAATGTAGCCAATTTTTGCGGAGCCTTCTTGCTGCAAGCTGTACCGAACGGTGGGCAGCTCGATGCGGGCGCGGGTTAGGGGCAACTCAAAGTCATCCCGGCCGTCGCGGGCGACGCGCAGCGTGACGGCGGTGCCCACTTCACCCCGGATTAGGTTAGAGGCTTGCTCAACGGTCATTTCGTGAGTCGAGCGGCCGTCAATGGCCAGGATGCGATCGCCCGTACGGATGCCAGCGGCGGCGGCGGGCGAGTTGGGGATCGGCTCGACCACAACCAGCGCGCCAGTATTTTCTTCAGACTGGAGGCGAATGCCAATGCCCGATAGCTCGCCAGAGGTTTGGCGGGTCAACTGCTCATACTGACTGGGATCCATGAAGCGCGTGTAGGGGTCTTCTAACCGCTGTAGCGCTGCCCGCAGAGCATCGTAGGCCTCTGCTTGAGAGCTATATTCGCGGTTCAGCAACTCTTGGCGTACTGCTAGCCAGTCGGTGTTGTTGAACCCAGTATCCACGTATTCTTGGTTGACAATCTGCCAGGCTTCATCCAATACGGCTTTGGGGCTATCGCGCAGTGAGGCTTGGACGGAAGGGCTGAGGACTGGGCTCAAAAGGGATAGGGTGGCGGTTGTGGTCACCGCTCCACCAAATAAAAATTTCTGTAGCAGTTGAGAGGGCACGGAGGAATTGTTCATCGACGTTGGCAGCCAGATTGGATACTGAAGCGTTACAAAACTTATATAAATCTATAAACCGTCTAGATATGCGGACGACGCCAGGTGAGCTTTGAATTCGCGGCATGGGGCTAGCCTGTTGCCAACTGAAGTCACAGAATGCTCAGTCGCCGTGGGCAATCGTGGAGGGCGATCGCAACCCCGCAGTCTTGGATGTTGGGGGGTGGAAGACGGGCCTCACAGCTCTGAGTCGGTGGACGTTAGAGGGAATGAGAGGACGTCAGCCAAACTTGCAATCAAGATACTCGCATCACCTAGCTAGGCTATACCTGGGATGTGCCAGTTTCCTAGACTGTCGCCTGGGAGAACCCATTAACAACCGATCAAAAACTAGGGAACAACCTGGAAGAGGGTGAGTTGCCCAGCGTCTTGGCGGCGAGTGCGATCGATCATTTCTGCTAATGTAACCTCTCCTTCGCGGTTTGGCTCTGGTATTTGTGAATAAACTTTACGAAATTTGGTCATGTCTCTAGATAGGGGCATGTTAGTCGGGGAAATAGTCGCTGAAATTGGGGCTGGACTGTTGTCTGAGTCAGTTGTCTGAGTCAACTTGTTCCCTAGATTTTTATCTATCCTCTAGATTTTCATTTGTCGATTAGCGTGTTCACCCATGGGTTTGACCGAATTATTTTCGACGCCTTTTGCCCCTGTACTTGCCCCTGATTATTTGCTCCTGATCGCTTGCTAATGATCAAATGCTCATGATCAAAAGACTGCGTCGGCGATTCAGCCGTTCCCCAGCCCCGCTGTGGCGATCGCGCCTCACCCGGGCGATCGCCCGTCACCCTCTGCGGTCGGTCGGGCTGGGGCTGTGTGCACTACTGCTCGGCTGGCTGTTGATCAATGGGATTCAGCTGCGGCTGGCGGCGGCCCAGCCCGTAGACGCCTACTTGGTGCTGGGGGGCAGCATCCGGCGGGAGATTTATGCCGCTGAGGTGGCCAAGCGATCGCCTACGATCCCGATTTTGATTTCCAAAGGCTCTGAGGATCCCTGCATCTGGCTGATTTTTCAGCGCGATCAGGCTCCAATGCAGCAGGTCTGGCTAGAAAAATGCGCCGATTCGACCTTCGACAACTTTTGCTTTAGCCTGCCCACCCTACGCCGCTGGCGATCGCGGCATATCCGGCTGATTACCTCCGCGACCCATCTGCCCCGAGCGATGTGGATGGCGCAGGTTATGCTGGGGGCACACGGCATCTGGGTCGAACCCGAGATCGTGGCAGAACAGGGGGTGCCGGCCAACCACGAATCGGGATTAAAAACCGCAATGGATTTGGTGCGCGGCGGATTGTGGGCGATCGCTAGTCATCTGTACACTCGGCCCTGCCCCGATTTGCTGCGGCTTGATCGGGTCAACATCGCCGCTTGGCGGCAGCAGGGCTTTAAGTGTGAGCGCCAAGCCAACCTCGATCCTTAGGTTCAATCGTTAAGATTCTCGGTAATTCTTTACACATATCCAAATCAATTCAAATAGTATTAGCGATGTTGCCGATGAACAATTTTCGTTTGTCAAGCCGTAGACACTGAATGGCGTAGGGCTATTCAAGCCAGATAGCAACTTTCAGGTTGAGCACGGTTTTTTTGGGTGAGAAACGGCCTAAGCAACTGTGTCAGAATGTAAGCGGTTTTGCTTAGTGGGAGCAATTTTGAAATAGGCGTGAGTCATGGAACCGATTTATGAATATGCCTGGCTGATTCCAGTGTTACCCCTGGTTGGGGCGACAATCGTTGGGTCAGGGCTAATCTCGTACAACAAGGCAACCAACAATTTCCGCAAAGGCAGTGCCGCCATCATCGTTTCGCTGCTCGGTGCAGCTATGGTGTTTGCCTTTGCTCTGCTGTGGAGCCAAATTCAAGGACACCCGACCTACACCCGTGTCATTGACTGGGCTTCGGCCGGTGATTTTCACCTCAGCATGGGCTACACCATTGACCACTTGACCGCAGTCATGCTGGTGATTGTGACCACCGTAGCCTTTCTGGTGATGATCTATACCGATGGCTATATGGCGCATGATCCGGGCTATGTTCGGTTTTATGCCTATCTCAGCCTGTTTAGCTCATCCATGCTCGGTCTGGTGGTGAGTGCCAATCTGGTGCAGGTCTACGTGTTCTGGGAACTGGTCGGCATGTGCTCCTATCTGCTGATCGGTTTTTGGTACGACCGTAAGGCTGCGGCCGATGCGTGCCAAAAAGCCTTTGTGACCAACCGTGTTGGTGACTTTGGGCTGCTGCTGGGGATTTTGGCGCTGTATTGGGCGACCGGAAGTTTTGAGTTTGAAGTGATTGGCGATCGCCTGCAAGAGCTGATCGAATCGGGTGCGCTCAGCGTGGCCATGGCCTCCCTGTTTGCGATCTTGGTTTTTCTTGGCCCGGTGGCCAAGTCGGCGCAGTTTCCGCTCCATGTCTGGCTACCCGACGCGATGGAAGGCCCGACTCCCATCTCCGCGTTGATCCACGCAGCGACCATGGTGGCTGCGGGTGTATTCCTGATTGCCCGCATGTTCCCGGTGTTTGAGCATGTGCCCGTGGCGATGGACACGATCGCGTGGACTGGCGCAGTTACGGCTTTCCTCGGGGCCACGATTGCGATTACCCAAAACGACATCAAAAAAGGCTTAGCCTACTCCACCATGTCCCAGTTGGGCTACATGGTGATGGCGATGGGCGTTGGCGCTTACGGCGCAGGTCTCTTCCACTTGATGACCCACGCCTACTTCAAAGCCATGCTGTTTTTGGGCTCTGGCTCTGTAATCCACGGCATGGAAGGTGTGGTTGGGCATGACCCTGTACTGGCGCAAGATATGCGCTTAATGGGCGGCCTGCGCAAATACATGCCCGTCACCGCCATTACTTTCTTGATTGGCACCCTGGCGATTTGCGGCATTCCGCCCTTTGCCGGGTTCTGGTCGAAAGACGAGATTTTGGGATCAACCTTTGCGGCTAACCCGCTACTGTGGGTAATCGGCTTCTTGACCGCCGGGATCACGGCATTCTATATGTTCCGCATGTACCTCAGCACCTTTGAGGGCAACTTCCGAGGCTACGATGGCGCTATCCGCCAACAGCTCAAAACCGAGCAGTTGCAGCGTCTCGGCCTCGCTTTTGGCCCCGGTGCTATGGATCCCCGTGAGCTGACGGTGGCCGCCGAGTCAGATCACGACAGCCATGACGCTCATGACGACCACGATCATCACCACAGCGAGTTTCCCCATGAGTCGCCGCTGGCGATGACCTTCCCGCTGATGGCCTTGGCGGTGCCCTCCGTCCTGATTGGGCTGTTGGGTACGCCGTTTGCCAACTATTTTGAAGCCTTCATTCACCCACCCGGTGAAGCGGTGCACGGATTTCCCCCACT
>DATNOW010000621.1:0-5573 GCA_036703515.1 Chroococcidiopsis sp. | reverse complement strand
ATGTCGCGCCAAGAGGTGTCTGCACAGATCGGCGTCAGCCCGATGACCGTGACCCGTCGAATTCACCGGGGCATCAGCCAAATGGTGGATCTCCTCCAGCCCTCTGTGTCGCAGGCTAACCCATAATCACCACTTGCAGTTCACATGTAGTCAACTGGCAGTTCGCGTGCAGTCAACTTACAATCCACTGGCAGTCCACTGGCAATCCACTGGCAGTCCACTGGCAGTCCACTGGCAGTCCACTGGCAGTTCGCGTGCAGTCAACTTACAATCCACTTGCGATCTACTTGCGATCGCCAGCCACAGGGTGCATCTGAGATGACCAGTTTATACAACCCTGTTTATACAACCCTACAGAAGGGCAAATCCTTTGAACTGCGCCGACGGATCGTGCAGATTCTTCAGGACAGGCAGGTTATTCAGGTCAAGTAGGTTATTCAGATCTGGGCAAGGGTCGTGCAGCGATCAATCAAAATTAGTCAGATTCCAATATTCTTCATCGTTGATCTGATCGGTCAATAGCCACTCACCGATAATGCCCAAAATGGCGTGGATCGCGATTTCCCGGTCGATAAATGTATAGGCCGCCATCAGCGCCGTATTGATGTTGTCGTAGGCCAGACCGTCGTTGCTATAGTCTAAAAAATTAGAGCGATAGCAGCGAAACTGAAACTCTTCTTGGTAAGCCGCAATTTCGATTTGCCAACCGTGGTAAAAAATTGCGTTAGATAAAGCATTGAACATACATTCACGCCTTTGCAGCACTCGATGACATCCAAGTCGGGCGTCTTAGTTCAGTGATACAAGCTTGCCGTGCTAATTCCCTAACCTTAGTCTCAACCAGAGTTTCATATTTGGCGAAAGCTCTGACCATTGCCCTGCATTGAGCAGACAAGTGTTGTGGACTGATAGGAAAAGAGCAAGCCTTTGTAACTATTCTGACTACCCTCTTGTTTATGAGTGTTCCCTGTTAAAGCGATCGCTGCTCAATCGTGACTGAATTGATTCTGGCAGAAAATTAATTGCGGCTTACCTTGAAGGGGCGGTAGCCTACTGCTTAGAGCTGGCTGAGCTCGGTTGAACTAGACTCGATACCATCCAAAAACTCGGCAGAATTAAGCCACTCAGCATATTCCACAGACTGATGGTATACATAGGCGCGCTGAGACATCTGGGCCATATAGCCAACATAGTGGCCCATGAGAAAATAGACAGACATCAAGGCCGCGGCGGCAGCTGACACTAGAAAGCCCGCTAGCATCAGTGAAAATTCTTTGCACTGTATTGCCTGCTGCATCAGATGCAGCGCCCAAGCAACCAAGGCAATGACGATAATCAATATAAAGACCATTTTATATTAGACAGGCTTTATGAATTGTAATGTTTCTAATTGTAACAGGTTTTTCTGTGGTGTGCCGAATCTGTTTAGCAGTTAGAGCTAGCGCACTCTGGCGAGGAGTGTGGCTTTGAGACTTTGGATTGCGATCGCAACGCGTTCAAAAAAATGTTAAGACTTTCGAAAGATTGACCGATTGGACGGCCCGAGCAGGTTGCCCATGAAATATCGGGTTGCATTAAGTAAAGCACCAAGATTCATTAAGAAACTTAGAATTAAGTAGTTTTTTAAGAGTTGATGCTGCGATCGCCCTAGGCAAGCGCAGCCAAGCTCCCATTTCTGCCAGGGCTTCACTCTCCCGAGAAGGTTGGCAACACGGCGGACAAACGGATAGGGGATACGCGCAAATCCATCCAAACATATCTATATAAAGATGCTGTGTACCCTCAAATAGGTATGTATCCCACTCGTGTGTGCCCCGAAATCATCAGCAGGCAATAATCTCTGACTTTTGGCTCTGCAACATTTATGTTCGACGTTGGAGCAATCCCAGTTTAAAGTCCAACCCACTGACGCCCTGCGTAAGATTCTCGAAATCGGCGTTATCAACAGCAGCATGGTGTTTATTTTGACTGCGGACAATACTTGAGGTGGCATCAATCTGCCTATTTTGATACAAAAACCTAAATTGCTACACAAAAATAAAAATGGGTACCTCGGTTAAAACGCTAGGCTAAAAGCATAAGAAGCGCTTAATTTGGAGGCAGTATAGTATGTCTCATTTCGATCTCAGCATTAAGGGCACTGAAGGTATTGATGTGCTATCTGGCACATTGGGTGATGATTCAATATTTGGTTTTGGTGGTGACGACCAAGTTGATGGGTTAGCCGGCAGTGACTACATTCACGGTGGTAACGGCAATGATAGTTTGCGGGCAGGGGGCGAATGGTCTATCGGGTATGGTGGCACGCCGCCTGATCCGGGACCTGACGGCAACGATACGGTATTTGGCGGTGAGGGTAATGATACGATCTCAGGTGGCCGCGGCAATGATTTGCTCCGCGGGTGGCGCGGCAATGATTGTATTTTCGGTGAAAGGGGCGACGATTGGATTTGGGTTGGTCGGGGTAACGATTCCCTCTATGGCGAGAGTGGGGGGGGACGGGACACCATTCGGGTTAACCCTGGACAGGGCTTTGGTAATGACCATATTTTTGGTGACGGTGGCGATGACTACATCGTCGGCGATAGCCATTTAACGGTCTACGATGGCTCCACCACCTATACCTCCTACAACGAATCCTTTGTCGGTGGCGACGATGATCTCCGGGGTGGGTCGGGTGACGACGTCATTGCCGGGGGCTTTGGGGATGACTTTATCGATGGCGGCCCAGGCAATGACTTTATCAGCGTTGATCAGGGCACTGTCTCTGTCAATATGAGAGGCGGGCGCTATACGGTCTATGGCGGCCCGGGTGCCGATACTTTTTCCATCAGCACCAATGTTTCTCATGGATGGAGCGATCGCTTTGGGCTGGATGGCGACAAAGACTACATGCGGATTAAAGACTTTAGCCGCAAGCAAGGGGATATTATTAAGCTGACCTATACGATAGGCAGTTATTCCACCGAGTATTGCCGTGGCAATACCTATCTCTATGACGCAGGGCATGATTTGCTGGCGATCGTGGAGGGTAAGAACCTGGCGCTCGGTAGTGGTGCTTTTGCGTTTGGAACATATACATTACCGACTTAGCGATCGCCCCAGTTCTATCGTGGGAAATTGAGGATGCTCACAGGACAGGGTTTTGAAACCATCCGTATCCAGACCGAGGGTGCAGCGATTCACTGCACTCACGGTGGCTCGGGTGCGCCGCTGCTGCTGTTACACGGCTATCCCCAAACCCATGTCATGTGGCATCAGGTGATTCCAGCTTTGGTCGATCGGTTTCACGTGATCTGCCCCGATCTGCGCGGCTATGGCGATAGCGCAACGCCGCCGAGTACGGCAGATCACGCTCCCTATTCAAAGCGAGCCATGGCCCAAGACATGGTCGAGGTGATGGCCGCGTTGGGGTATGCCACCTTTGGGGTGGCGGGTCACGATCGCGGTGCGCGGGTGACCCATCGGCTGGCGCTCGACTATCCCCATGCGGTGCAGCGGGCCTGCGTGATGGATATTGTCCCGACTGATCACATGTTTCAGACGACCGATCAGGCGTTTGCCACGGGTTATTACCATTGGTTTTTCTTGATTCAGCCGGGGGGCTTGCCAGAGCGGATGATTGGGGCAGACCCGGCCTACTATCTGACTGAAAAGCTCCAGCGCTGGAGCGCACCGGGGACGGTGTTGAGTCAGGTGTTTGGGGAGGAGGCGATCGCAGAGTATATCCGCTGTTTTGGCAATCCGGCGGTGATCCATGCGACCTGCGAAGACTATCGCGCGGCTGCCACCATTGACTTGGTGCACGATGCCCAAGATCGCCATAAAACGGTGGCTTGCCCGCTGCTGGTGCTATGGGGCGGGCGGGGCTTTGTGCAGCGTACCTATGATGTGCTCGGCGTGTGGCGCGATCGCGCCGATCAGGTGCAGGGCAAGGCGTTAGACTGCGGGCATTTTTTGGCGGAAGAAGCCCCTGATGCGGTAGCAGCAGAGCTATTGCGCTTTTTTGCTGACTAATGGCTTGCTAGCATCAACAGACTTCAGTACGGAATAGTCGAGTTAACGATTTCCTGGAAAAGATGTAAACTTTTGTTAATCATTCTAATTATTCTGTGCGCTATGCCTGCAAATTCTGGATTTGGAAAACTCCCCGCTCAGTCGCCTCAGTCGAAAGCCTCCAAAGGTTCGTCTCAACGGGCGCAGGCCGCCAAGCAATATGAAAAACTGCGAACGGATGGAATTCCAGATTTTGAGGTTTACATTCGCATTCAAGGCAAAAACCAGTGGTATCCGGTAGGGGCGATCGCCGTCAAGCGTTCTAACCAAATCAACCAAGCTATCTTTGGCAGTCAGAAAGACCTGCTAGAAGGCGCTTTTCGCCTGTATCCTGTGCTGCGAAAAAATCAACATCAGCTCGAATATGGGTATCGGCTGAAGCAGTTTAAAGATGAACCGATTCAGTTGGCCGTGCCGCCTCAAAACCCGGCAAACAATCTGTTGCGATCGCTCCAAGAGCGCGTATCGTCCCTATTCAACCGGGGCTGATCATAATCGCAGCAATGTGTAATCAACCAGTGGCTCGCTGCAACCGCAGATGCAGCCAATCGGCAATCTGGAGCAGATCGCGATCGCCATACTTTTTGCCCATCAACTGCACCGCCAGGGGTAAGCCATTATCCGCCGTGCCAGCGGGGATGCTGATCGCGGGTAGGCCGCAGAGGGTGGCCAGCGCACAGAGGACGGGCGAGCCCGTATCGTCGCGAGTGGCCGGGGCGGGGCCGGTCGTCACCGGCATCAAAATGGCATCGTAGTCGGCAAAGATGGCGCTGAGGGCCACGCTGTAGTCTACGGTGCGCTGGCGGGCGCGGCCATAGGCGATCGCCGTTGTCTGGCGGCCGCGTTCGATCCAGTCGCGCAGTTTGGGGGAAAGCTGATCGCCGTGGCGGTCGTAGTCGCCCCCGTGGTTGACGGCTAGACCCACGCTCATCAAGGTTTGGGCATCGTCATAGCAGTCGGCAAAGTCAGCCGATAGCTGGATGGGGGCGATCGCCGCACCCGATTGCTCAAGCAGCGCGGCACAGTTTAAAAAGTGCTGCTGGGTGCGAGGGTCGATCTGCGGCCAAAAGGGGGTTGTCCAAAGGGCCAATCGGGGCGGGGCGGAGTCGACGGGTTGCTCAGTCCCAGACTGGAGGGCCGCATTGCCGCAGCAGTCGGGATCGCGCAGATCCGGCACAGCCAGCACGGCGCTGACGCGTTGCAGATCAGTCACAGTGCGGGCAAAGAGCCCCAGGTGATCTAACTCGCGGCAAACGGACATGACGCCATGACGCGAAATTGTGCCAAAGCTGGGCTTAAACCCCAGCACGCCGCAGTAGGCGGCCGGCCGCAGGATTGAGCCCAAGGTTTGGCTGCCCACAGCCACAGGCACCATACCCGCCGCAACGGCCGCCGCTGAACCGCTAGAACTGCCCCCCGGCGTATGGTTGAGGTTGTGGGGGTTGCCCGTTTTGCCGGGACGCGCAGCGGCGTATTCTGTGGTGACGGTTTTGCCCATGATGACCGCTCCTGCCGCC
>DATNOW010000620.1:0-4432 GCA_036703515.1 Chroococcidiopsis sp. | reverse complement strand
TACTTGTCCTTAGTGGCGATCGGGGGTGGGTTCGATTGGTCATAGTAGCAACCCAGGATTGCGCCCTGTTCGCCCTTTTCGTCTAGCAATAGGCTGACGCGATCGCCCACGTCGAGCCAGTCTACATGCTGATCTTCCGCCATGCGACGCACGGGGATAGGTAGCCAATAGGACTCAATCCCTAGATCCTCGATCAGCACCTTGGCCGCGCCAATCGCCTCATCGACAGCACTAACCGTGCCGTAATGAAGCGACAGCGACCCGCTGCTACTTGTCCCTTTTGAGCTCAAGTCCTTTGATTTCGACACTGGTTTGATACCCGCTTGTTTTGCTGAGTGTGTGTCTGACTGCTGTTACCTGATATTTGCCGCTCAACCCCCCAAACCCGGTCAGGTTTAGGTTTACGCCCGCCGCGATCGCCACGTTGCCCTCTAGGTCGATCGAGCCCTGCACCTGTCCACGGTTTGCCCTGCGTAGCGCTTCGGTGGCTTTAATTTCGGCTTGCTCCAGATTTTCGACACGCTCGCGGATTTTGAGGATATCGCCGCTGGCGATCGCGCTCTCCCCTTCCGTTGGTGTGGTCACAGCCGCGCCCGTGGCGTCAATTGTGGCGGTTATGAACTTGCCCGATCGCGGGTCTTTATAAGACAGCTCAGCCGCCTTATAGGTGCCCTTAACCCCGCGCCGCAGTCGATAGGACTTGAGGACAGTCCGCGCCAACGTCAGCACAGCCGCCGCGTCTTCCAGTTCTGACTCTTTGAAAAACACCAGCTTGGTGCATGAGTCGACCTTAAAAATTAGCCCGTACTCAGCCGCCGTCGACCGCAAAAACTCAAGGTCACTTTGCTCCTTTTGGGTGACGCGATCGAGCGTGATATCAGGGATCTTATCGCCCCCAACCAGTTCTAGGCTGTGCTTTTCGGCAATCTGTTGAGCGATCGCCTTAAGCTTGATTTTCTCGTAAGCCTGGGTGTTTTTCTGGCGTAAAGACTTGCTGATCGGCGTTGCCACCCCCTTAAGCGTGAGCCGATCGGGCGGGCCGGCGTATTCAGGCTCGTCAATCTCAAAAACGATCGGGCCCAAAAACTTTTCGCCCTCATAGCCCAATTGGAGGCTAATCGTATCCCCCTCAGCCGGTGCCCACGAATCGAGCCACCGCAGATCGCTATTTTCAAACCTGATTTCTAAATCGTCGCTCTCCCCCTCTAATTTGTCGCTGTAGCCGATATAGAACCTGTAGGGCTGAACAGCCCGCGTTATGTCCGTACCCGCGTAGGTGAGGCGAAATCGAGGGATTCTGAGAGACATTTAGCGCCTCCAGGGAGGAACTAGATCCGGGTCAACGCTATCGCTCGGCTCGGTTAACACCGGCACCCGCAAGGCGATCGCCCCCGGCAGGTCGCGCAGTAGCCGATATTGCGGGTTTGCCTGCACGATCGGCGCGTAGCCGTAGGGGTCGCTGTAGGTCGCGTTGGCAACCATGTCCCAGCGATCGCCCTCCTTCGTGGTGTAAGTGGTGTATTGGGTAAAGATCATGAGTTAAGCGCCCCCGTCAGCCCAGCCGCCGCGCTAACCGTGCCGTCCAACGCAACGGGCGATCGCGTGTCTGGTTTGAGCGTGATCGCGCCCTGCACTGTAGTGGGTTCGCCGCCTACGGGCGTCACCTCTAGATCCCACTGCAGCCGGCAACCGTTACGGGGCACCTCTAGCCCAGCCGTTGCCGCGCCGGGGATCACAAACCCTGCAATCAAACTAGATGCTGTCTCGTCAGACACGACAATTTGACCCGCCGCCCTGGTCAGGGTAACGAGATGGGTTTGAGCATTGGTTGGCTCTAGTCGCGCCAAAATAAACCGGATCGCCGCGTCTGCCAGCGTCCCAGTCTCGGCAGTGATGGCGATCGCCACTGTCTTACCGTCGCCAACGATCAAATTTGAGCCGTTCAGATCGGGCATTAGTCGAGGGCAACTGTGAGGCTAGACGCGGGGAAATAAACCGGATCACCGCTGTTGATCACCTTGCTAGCGGTCAGGGCCGCCGCACCGAGCATGTTACCCGCACTAGAGGCATCGTAAACCCCAAAACCGACCACAGTGCCCCAACCAGCGCTAGGCGTTGGAAAGTTGATCTGTGTGCCGTTTGACTTTGAGCCGCCGCTGGCCGCTGGCCAGTTTGTCGCGTTGTTGGTCACAGCAACCCGGCTATAGTTGCCGCCTGTTACTTCGGTTCCGCTTGCCCCCGTCTCTACGTTGGGCGTTGTCGTAAAAAGCGCTATATAGAGCGTTGCGGGCGGAGTATAGGTTACCGCGCCGAAAACGTGATCTAAAATCTTGCCCTCTGCATAGTCTGAAAATCCAGCCACAGCGATCGCCTAACTCATCGCGCCTAGTGTTCCTATACCAAAACCGCGATCCTGATTGGCTCAACCGCTGCGACTGCGATCGCCATCGTCGGCTCAGTCGTAGCGCTGATCGTTAGCCCGCGCACTGGCTCAGCTAATACCCCCGTCAGCTCTGACACCGCACTAAGCGCACCGCCAAGCGATCGCTCTACCGTTAACGCTGCCGTTAGTCCTGATACTGCGCTAACCGTGCCTACTAGATCAGCCGCTGTCTCTGAGTTAAGCCTCCCAATTAGCCCAGACGTTGCGCCGATCGCCCCAGACATCAGACGATCGACTGACAGCGAGCCGCTAATGCCGCTTTGGGCTGCTATCAAGCCCGTTAGCGATCGCTCTACAGTCAATCCCCCCGTCAGCCCAGATTGAGCCACAACCGCGCCCGATAACAGGCGATCGACGCTCAATAAACCCGTCAATCCTGACTGCCCAGCCACACCCCCAGTCAATACCCGATCGACACTCAACGATCCGGCTAATTCCGATTGCGCGGCCAATGCGCCAGATAGGGGATGCCCTACGCCGATCGCGCCTGCTAGCCCTGACGTTGCCACAACCGCGCCCGATAGCCCGCCGCCTGCTGTCAATGCACCGACTAGCCCAGATTGCGCGGCAATTGAGCCACTCAGTAGCCGATCGACCGAGAGAGCGCCCGTCGATCCCAATGTTGCGGCTACGCTCCCAATTAGGGAGTGATCGACCACTAGGGCACCGCTTAGCCCAGAATTAGAGGCGATCGCAGCCGATAGCGCCCTATCAACTGACAGAGATCCGCTTAGCCCAGAATTTGCCGCAACCGTTGCGGAAAGCTGTTTCTCTGCGGTCAAATCGCCAAACATGCCAGACACAGCGGCGATCGCGCCTGCCAGTTGTTTGGCAGTGGCTAGATCGCCAGATAGCCCAGAGTTGACTGGGATTGTACCTGCGATCGGTTTCTCGGCGCTCAGCGATCCCGAGAGGCTTGAACTAGCGGCGATCGCGCCTGCTAGGGTAGCGTCTGCCGCATCATAAAACAGGATCATGCCGCCGCTTAGGCGGGTGGTTGCCGACGAATAGCTATAGGTAACGCTGCCCGTATCTCCGGCAAAACTCCGGCTGGCAACCCCCAGAGAGGCCTCTTGGCTTGTGTCGGTGTAGTCCGTTAACTCAGTAAATCCGGTGGGCTGAGTGTAAGAAACAGCGCTGCTCGCAGCATTGCGGGACAACCAGGCAAGACACAGGGAGGCAACGCTAGAGGCGATTGAGCTATAGGTCAACGCCGATACAGAGGCAGTGTCAAACGCCGTAGAGGCAGCGCTAACGCCTGACGCATTGCGAATAATTCCACAAGACACTAAAAGTGCTCGCGAGCTAAACGAGGCTGTGTAGCTGCCTGTATCTGCGTCAATTTCAGATTGCGAGGTAAAGCGTTTGTACCAAAACCCGGAGCCGCCGCCTGGGGTTGTGGAATTGCTAACAAAACCTGTAGCTGTCCAGCCTGTTGGCGGTGTTCCGGGTGCGGTGCTACTGCTGCGCTGCGAGTAGATCGCCCAAACGTAGTCGCCCACTTGGAGGGTATTAGACGGGCGCGAAAACGTGATTGACGTGGCGGCGACGCCCAGCCCGGTGCCTGTATTTACAGGGGTTCCGACTATTGCGGCTGTCATCTATTGCACCTCAACAGGGCACTCAAAATCGCACGCTTGGCGATCGCTCAGCCACAGCGCACCCAAAAACAAAAGCGCGACGATCGGCAGTCCGACCAGCAAAACTAACCACGGCGGTGACGGCTTGCCCATAGTCCTAAACCCGCTTCTTAAAAGGGTTTGCAAAGATTTTCTTTTTCTTTTTGGTCTTTATCACGACCTCTTTTAGGCTGACCTGCACTTGGATCTCTAGCGTTCGCCCCTCGTCGTCAGTCTGTTTGAGCCCCACCGATATCTTTTCAATCAAATAGTTGCCAGCAAACCGATTGTCCCCCAGCACCAACGCCCTCGGAGTGCGATCGCTCCTTGCCGCTTGCAACCGCCGCAGTTGCTCGTCTGGGTCGCACCA
>DATNOW010000619.1:0-4769 GCA_036703515.1 Chroococcidiopsis sp. | reverse complement strand
ATCTGGTTCGACAGTGCAACCTGGTAAGCCTGCTCTTCGGTCGAAACCCGTGCGTAACCAAAAATCATGCATGGCGTTCTATAGAGTCCGCCATTAACTATACTGCCGTCTAAGTATATTTATTAGCGGACAGTAACCATTTACTATGTAATTATTGCCCGCTAATAAATATTCCACTATGCCTGATGAAGCACCTGACTCAACAGAATCGGTAGAACACTCATATAGCAATCTCCTTCAAGAGGTTACAGTTGTTTTTCTGATAATTACAAAACTTTTACGAAAACAACCAGGCTTCAATCACAGCGAATTTTGTTCTGATATAGAAAAAGTTCTTACGGCTGATTTTGTTTTAAGCGATATTTGTCGCCATATGCTCCAAATCTTGTTAACCAGTTGAAGTGTGCCAGTTTGGCTTAGTCCAGGCTTTGATCGCCTGCCCGTAAGGGGGATCGGGGTGTTTCCTATGAATCGGTTCGAGTGATGTATGCCTTATAAAAAAGGAGATAGGGTTTTATATAGCGGGTCAAATTCTTGTATTCGGCGCGACTACGGAAATCGTCCTTTGGTTATCGTTGCTGTTGATTGTAAAAAAAAATTAGCAATTTGCAAGACAGCTTCTGGGCTACTGCTGGTTGGAGTATCTACAACCGATTTGTCTCCATTGTCCTAGCGATCGCATCTCTACTAAGTAGCACTCCGTCTCAATGTCAGCTCGTTAAAACGCAACTAATGTGCCAGTTTGCCTTTAGGCCAAGTTTTGATCGCCTGCGTAGTGAGCAATTAAGCAAGCTGGCCTAATTGCGCTCAAATCCCCGTCAGGCAAAGGTTTTAAGGCTTAAAATGCTGGCCTAAATTTTGGTAGTACGTTTTACGGTAAATTGCGGGTTTCGGGGTTGATACTACACCGTACTACAGTCCATTTTTAGTCCTGAGTTGTAGTATGGCTTTCTGGCCTATCAATTAAACCCTCGATCGCCCTGTGACAGTTTTTTCTTGACAATCATCGGGGCATTGCTTTCATAAATCCGATGGTCGATCCTTTGGGTCGGTTCACGGTTACCGTCTGCCCAATTTTAACTCCACCATTCGTTACCGACTCAGCGATCGCCATCCCCCCATCATCCAGTTGCACATAGTGCACCGCATCATTGGCGCTGTAGCCAACGTATTGCCCGGTGAATGTTGTGCGGCGATCGCTCTCCTGCTGTTTCAAGGCCGCTTTGCGCGCAAGAGCGCTGCGCTGTTCGTCGGCGTAGGTTTTGGCAATTTCTAATGGGTTCATGGGTGATAGGTGCCTGCGATCGCGTCTTGAAAGGTTTCCCCTTCCTTCAGCAATTTAATGCGTCGGGCCTTCTTCACCTGGTCTTGCAAAAAGAATTTGCCATCTACGATCTTCCAAACCGCAGCATAGTTATCGGCGTTGACAGCGGGGGATGAAGGGGGATTTTCTGGAATGTAAATGGTGTTGCCCTGCCAATGGTAGTTTGTGTGGGTCAGCGCTATTCGAGCGCTGTAGCTTGGAAATACTGCTTTCTGAAAGCTAGGCTGGAATCCAGGTCCAAGACTGCTTGAACCATTGCCAACATCAACCCCCATTGCCCACAAAAAATCCAAGACACTGCCACTATTTGAAGCGATCGTGCCGTTTGGTGTGGCTCCAAAACAGTACGGTAGATCAGCAACCCTCTCTATTGAAATTGTTAGAGAGGTTATATTTTCTTTCGTATCGCCAAAAAACTCGGTAGAGGCTTCAAATCGCAGCCCTACTATTCGTCCATAAGCCCTTCTGCAAGCGCGATCGCCTGTTTTTACACTCCAAATAATTGGCATCCCAGCAATTGCATTCTTGAAGGCCAAGTCAGGCTCTTTTTCTCCATTGCTTCCCGTTCGAAGTGTTCCTATCTTAAAGAAGCTTTTACCAGAGAGTGTGTAGGTTCCTATCTCTGGAATTCTTCGCTCTGATTCGGTTAATTCAAAATTCAAATGGGGAGAAGAATCAAGCCGGGTTTGATCCTCTCCTTGAAACAAATACCAATTAGCGTCCCCAGTGTCCCAAATGCCATTTTTATGCCAGGTGATTGATTGGCTCCTAGTGCAATCAACCATTACAGTGCCGTATAAGTTGTTTTTTTGGGTTTCGGATACGCTTGGATAGATCAATCGCCCTGACATTGAAGCGCTAAATGGGCGCTTAATTCCTGGCAAAATAATTGTTTCTCCAGAGGCGGAGCAAGTTGTATCTGCCGTTTCGCTTTTGCTATTGGAGCCTCCACTAGACTGCCAAGAAATGTCCGCAGTTTCGACCAACTCCGCTAGCGAATCAATCAGAATAGACTTAGCAGTCCCACTTCCACTAAAGCTTCCAATCGTATAAGGGTCTATAGGCCCAAAATACTCCAAACGAGCGGAAGCCGACATCGTCAAATAGGGCTGCGCTGTTTTATATTGCTCAAGCTGTACGCTCCCGAAAAGCCGACTTCCGTGATATATAAAGTTATCGTCAATCACAGACAGCCAAAGCCCGTACCCTATAGGTTGCGCCCGAAAGAATTCATCTTTGTAAAAAATTGACGCCTTGTTGCCTTCAATCTTCACAATCCCTTGTGGTGGGAAGGCTCCGGAGGGCAAATCTGGCAATGGATACGTATCTACGCGAGGGATTTGTATAAAGTCAAATTCCAGTTTGCAGCCACCAATTGCTTTGTTTCTGAGGAAATGGATCTGTTTTGGCAAATCCTTGAAGGCTGGCACAATTCTCAATCGCGACAAAAAACCTCCCATAAAGCTTGAAACCGCATTTTCAATAACCGCGCTATACAAAAATGCAAATTTTGCTCGAGGTCGGCTTTGAGGTGCTGGCGGCTGTGGCTGTGGTTTGACCCGTGGCATCGCATCGATCGCCACTCGACCCGGCGAGGCGCTCGCATCAACCCGCTGCCCAACCTTCACCCCGCCGTTGGTGATGACCTCGCCAGATTGAACTGGCGTGTTGCCGAGCGATCGCACAATGGCCCTGGCACTGCCAGCATCGTAGCCCTCATAAGTCGTTGGCCCTGGCATCTTATCTTCAGCCTGTTGCCGCGCGGCTGCTCTCTGAGCTTGCCAATAGCGGTTTTCGTCAGCGGCTTGCCGAGCCAGGTCAAGCGCATCTCCCATCGTTAAACCCCGTTAGCATTGCCAGCATTAAGAAATGCCCATTGCACATCAATTGGCTGAGTTGCGCCGTCGCCGATTAGTTGAGTTGCAAAATTGGCATAAAAAACTGGAGTTCCTTTACAAAGCCTTAGGTAATGAGTCCCAACTCCGGCGCTCGTGACGTCAACCTGGCTAGTCCGAGCTACATCGGAGTAAAGCTGGATTGTGTCAGCGCTCGTCACTCCCACGTACAAAACCGTGTTTGCTGGAATGCCGCTCGCGAGCGTATCGATTGAAGTTATAGCAACCTCGTCCCCATTCGATCGCCCGTGCGACGGTATTGTTAGAGCATTGCTTGCTGGGTTGATGGCGGTGATTTGCTGCGAGTTATCCGCCACGCTATCAGCCATTAAAACGGCGGCGCTCCATTGCAGCGAAGCTCCAACTGCACTAAAGTTGAGCGTCGTTGTTGGCAGTTCCACGCGCTGTTTGCTGCCGTTGTAGCTGCTTGCTGCTGGAGTGTAAATAGCCCGTTGATAGCCATACTCTTGGATCAATTCGGAGCTGACCAGCTCGGCTCGGCCCATAGTGCGGCTAACGATCAAGTTATTTAGCAGCAGCAGTCGATATTGATTTGGGTTGGGGGGCGTCGCCCCCCGCACTATGATCTCAGCCGATCGTTGCGTCCACTCGTTAAACTCTGTCCAAGTCGTCATAGTTCTTCTCCCTTAAACCTTTAATTCCCACCTATAGCTGGCTCCACAGATTGAGAGCAGGGGTGTGGGGGCTGTGCCCCCAGCCAGGGGTTCCGCCCTGCACCCTCAATCAGGGACATGGGGGCGGAACCCCTGCGCCCCTACTCAAATTCAAAACGGATACTCCGCCCCATTGCCGTCGTTGAATAAAGCATTGCGATCGGCCTCACTCAACACACGGTCTTTCCAGATATGGAGGGCATCAATCACGGTGCCAGAGCCAGCGTTTGTCACATTGCCCCCAACCCTAAATTCAGTCGTATTACTGACTGCCTGACTGGTTCGAAGTGCTGTAGAGATTTGTTCGGCTCCAGTGTCGTAGTTTTTCACCCACAGCCCAACCTCATCCGCCGTCATGCTGTGCCATGCAACCGCCTGGAAGTATTGGCCAAAGATGTCAAACTCACTGCCCAAGTTGAGCGAGATAGCAGTGTTGAAAATCTGATAGACCAGAGCGATCGCCCCCTCGTTACTCTGCGTTTGGATCAGATATTCCGGCTCATAGTCGAATGGGTCTGCGAATTTGCCAACCAACGTCCCGGCTCCTTCCCAGCGGAAAATTAGCGAGATGGTGTAATCGATTTCGCCCATCTCAAATGCCGTCGCGCTGGCATGAGAGAGATAGGTCGCCCCATCAAACAAGAAGCCCTGGCCCACAATCCCAGCATCGTAACTCTCTGTGCCGTTGATGGTCAGGTCGTTGCTGGCGATTGCATCGGTCACATCCCCATTAAATCTGTAGGCCGCCACCAGATTGCCCAACAGTCCAGGTCCGATCGCCGTTATCGTCCCACCCTGACCAGACGCACCAAACATCCTCAAGTGCAACGGTTGCTGAATGAACGCCCCCCCGCGTCCGCTGCCACCCTCAATGAT
>DATNOW010000618.1:0-2391 GCA_036703515.1 Chroococcidiopsis sp. | reverse complement strand
GCGAAACAGAGGCGGCGGACGCCGCGGAAGGCGAATAGGGCGCTCGCCCCTAGTGCAGCGTCAAGGCTAAAAATTAGGGCAAGCGTAGGTTGGGTAGAACGTAGTGAAACCCAACAGATTCAAGGGTTTCGTTGGGTTACGCGATCGCTAACCCAACCTACAAATTTAGCTTTGACTAAGCACTAGTCTAGTATCCGCTCCACCCTGGATAGACGCAGACTCGATTACCGTAGGACGGCTAGCAGCCGCTGGGACGGTAGTCAAAATGACTGCTGAAAAACCCAGTGCTGCAAAATCAGGGGCAGTCGGTATGATAATCATTGCCTTCTCTCGAACGATCCCCTACTTTTCTATCAGTTGACTATGGCAGGCTTACTCAACGGCAAAGCGTCGGCGCAGCGTATTCAGACAGAGTTAGCAGAACAGGTGCAGCAGTTAACTCAGCAGTATGGCCGGCCGCCGGGGCTGGCGGTGCTGATGGTAGGCGATAACCCCGCTAGCGCCGCCTACGTCCGCGGCAAAGAGCGAGCCTGCGATCGCGTCGGGATCGCATCCTATGGGCAGCATTTGCCCGCCGCCTCGACCCAAGCCGAACTCGAATTGATTATTGATACACTCAATGCCGACGATCGCGTGGATGGCATTTTGGTGCAGTTGCCCCTGCCCGACCATCTCGATGACGTGGCCTTGCTCAACCGCATCTTGCCCGACAAAGATGCCGATGGGCTGCATCCGGTTAACTTGGGGCGGCTGGTGCGCTCGGAGCCAGGGCTACGAAGCTGCACCCCGGCTGGGGTGATGCAGCTATTGGCAGACTACACCATTGATCCGGCCGGCAAACATGCGGTGGTGATCGGGCGCAGCATTTTGGTCGGCAAGCCGCTGGCGCTGCTGCTGTTAGAGGCCAATGCCACAGTGACCATCACCCATTCTAAAACCCCCGATCTGGCGGCGATCGCCCGCAGTGCCGATATTCTTGTGGCGGCCGTTGGGCGGCCGGGGCTAATTACAGCCGAGATGGTGCGCCCCGGTGCTGTTGTCATCGATGTTGGGATCAATCGCCTCAGCGACGAGACCGGCAGCCGCCTAGTGGGAGACGTTGACTTTGACAGCGTCAGTGCCGTGGCCGAGTGGGTTACTCCGGTTCCTGGTGGCGTCGGCCCGATGACGGTGACTATGCTGCTGCAAAACACGGTGCTCAGCTATCGTCAGCGCGTGCAGCAGAGCTAGAAATCACGGTTCTGCCTGGATGGGAGGACGAAATCTGCCCCCCCCAACGTGTTACTGGATTTCATGTCCACTCCTAAAGAACGAGGATTCACCGTAGATTCAGGGATTCACCGTAGATTCAATGGTAAAACCCGGTTTTCTTGAATCCGCGTTCTTCAGCGGGCAGGAAAGATGAGATTATAGAAGTTCTTAGATTTAGCACGTGTAGAAATCCGACCGTCGATGGATAGGGTGAGGAGATGACGAGTTCAGTCGATCAAACAATCGTCGCAACCAGCGACCTGCCCAGTGTGCAGCCAGCCTTTAGCCTGTCTGACTACTTGGCTGAAAAGCAGGCCGCCGTCGAGCAAGCGCTTGACCAGTCCATTGCGGTGATCTATCCCGAAACGATCTACCAGTCGATGCGCTATTCACTGATGGCGGGTGGAAAGCGACTGCGCCCCATTCTGTGTTTAGCCACCTGTGAGCTGATTGGAGGCACCGCCGAGATGGCCATGCCTACCGCCTGCGCTCTAGAGATGATTCACACCATGTCGTTGATTCACGACGACTTGCCCGCCATGGATAACGACGACTACCGTCGCGGCAAGCTGACCAACCACAAGGTCTATGGTGAAGATATTGCCATTTTGGCGGGGGATGGGCTGCTGGCCTATGCCTTTGAATACATTGCCGACAAAACTCAGCAGGTGCCCGCCGATCGGATTTTGCGGGTGGTAACTCTGGTGGGACGTGCCGTTGGCGCGGCCGGTCTGGTGGGCGGGCAGGTGGTTGACCTCGAATCAGAAGGCAAACCCGATGTCACCCTAGAGACGCTCAACTTTATCCATCGTCACAAGACGGCCGCATTGCTAGAGGCCTCGGTGGTGTCTGGGGCGCTGTTGGCCGGTGCTTCGGACGATCACCTGCGCAGGCTTTCGACCTACTCGCAAGAGATTGGGCTGGCCTTCCAAATTGTGGACGATGTGCTCGATATCGTTTCCACACCCGAAGAGTTGGGCAAGTCGGTGGGCAAAGATATTCAGGCGCAGAAAGTCACCTATCCTAGCCTTTGGGGCATCGAAGAGTCGAAGCGCCAGGCCGATCAGCTAGTGGCATCGGCCAAGGCCCAGCTTGAACCCTTTGGGGAGAAGGCTGAACCGCTCCGGGCGATCGCCGACT
>DATNOW010000617.1:0-4178 GCA_036703515.1 Chroococcidiopsis sp. | reverse complement strand
AGCGCTCCAACCGCAACAGGCATTGAATTCTCCTCGATCTGACGTGATTCTGATAGGTCTAAATGGGTCTAAACGGATCGGTCTAAACTGACTGGTCTAAACTGATGGCGCTAAGCGATCGCTCTGATCGCTTATTTTATGGGGGATAGGCTCACCATTCACCAGCCAAGTGGCTCAGATGACACAAATGGTCACAGGTGGCTATACGTGGCTATGAGTGACTATACGTGGCTACAGGTGGGCACCTACTCTACATAAACTGCTCCACTTGAGGCGTATATTGAATCGGCAACACGGCCTCTAGGTTTTGGGGTGGATTGGGGATGATGTAATAGTCGGTTAGCTCTGCGCCGTAGGTCTTTTTGACCGCTTCAACGCCCGCTTCAATGGCTGGACGAACTTCAGAGGTGCTGCCCCGAATGGCGACTAGAAATTCTGCCCGTTCAGCTAAGCCAAAATAAACCAGCGTGACGCGACCGGCTTTTACCATTGCATCGGCTGCTGCCAGTACTCCCGGAAACCCAACGGTCTGAATGACTCCTACGGCTGCTGGCATGATCTCTCCTCGGCGATCGCGTTTATAACCTGACTTAATTATTCTGACGCAATTATTATTGCCGACCCCCATTGTATAGATCTATGGTGTCTCTAGAGTGGTGTCTCTAGAGTTATTGCGAGGGCAATCGAGCGGGAAGACGTCAAGATTCGACCTGCTCGCCATCGTGGGTGCGATCGTGGATGTGATGTTGCCAGCGCGCTAGCCACTCTAGCAAGAGTGGGTTGACCTGCTGCGGGGCTTCGTCTTGGGGGCAATGTCCGACCCCTTCGAGGGCAATGAAGTCTGCGACCGCCGGATAGTCGGCCAGAGCCCGACCCAGCTCGATGGGCTCCCACGGATCGGCTGTGCCCCACAGAAATAGAGCTGGGCACTGGAGCTGGGGCAGCAGATCTTCGGGCAGCGGCCCCTGAGAATAGCCCGTAAAGGCCAAAAATACGTCGGCGGCACCGGGGGTCATTGCTGGTTGATAGAGCAAATCGACCAGCTCATCGGTGACAGCGCTGGGATCGCGGTAGGCCTGCAGCAAAATTTTGCGAATCACTTGGGGCTTGGCGATTTGTCCAAAAAAGTAATGTCCGATCGCCCGATTGGTCAAAATTTGCTGCACCAGGGGGGCAAAGGCGCTGCGATACCAGGGTAGGGTGGCCCGTTTGCGATCGTGCAGTAGCCGCAGCGAACAGTTGAGCAAAATCACGCCATGCACCTGACTGGGAGCCATCACGGCGGCTTGCAGCGCCACAATGCAGCCAATCGAGTTGCCGACTAAAAAAGCCCCGTCGCCCACCACCTCGCGGCAAAAGTCGAGCACTTGCTGCCCCCAGGTCTCAAAGGTGTAGGGGATCGGTTGCCCCGGCTGTGGTTTGGCAGATTGCCCAAACCCAATCAGATCAAGGGCATAGACGCGGTGGCGATCGCCCAACTGGGGGATATTTTTGCGCCAGTGGTCGCTGGAGGCTCCAAAGCCGTGGATCAGCACGACGGCCGCGCCCTCGGTGCCCGCTGTTTGATAGCGGATCGGAAACCCTTGCCAGTCCCAGGTGTGGGTATAAACCGTTGGTGCAGTGGTCGCGGTCATGGCGATAGTTGGCGCTTAGTTAATGTTTCGTAATCTTTAGTTTAGCGCCGTCGGGCTAACGCCGCCTGAATCCCCACAGGGCGATCGCCCTAGGATTTTGTTAAGGTCTATTTCAATTTGGCGGGATCTGCTGGGGTCGCGCCCAAGACAGCCAAATCTCCGTGATAGGATGCTCTAGAACTCTTGCAAAACGCCACTTTGGTGCTTTATAGATATCAATCTTTATCATTGCAAGTAGTCTATCGGTCATCCGCTAGGGCGCAGATTTTGGTGCAGTAAATTTTTGGGCAGTGCGGTTTGCCTGTTCGGTTTCTGTCAGAAATTGCCAGCCCGGATAGCGATTGAGACTATTCTGTATCCTTAGCAAGTTGGGAGATAAACCTTTGGCACTACGGGTTGCTGTTGTTGGATCGGGTCCGGCAGGGTCGTCTGCTGCTGAGACGTTAGTAAAAGCTGGAATCGAAACCTATTTAATTGAGCGCAAATTAGATAACGCCAAGCCTTGCGGTGGAGCCATTCCCCTGTGCATGGTCAGCGAGTTTGACTTGCCCCCAGAGATCATCGACCGCCGCGTTCGCAAGATGAAGATGATCTCGCCCTCTAACATTGAGGTCAACATTGGCAGCACGCTCAAAGATGACGAATATATCGGCATGTGCCGCCGTGAAGTGCTCGACGGCTTCCTCCGCAGCCGTGCTGAAAAGCTGGGAGCCAAGCTGATCAACGGCACCGTGCACAAGTTGGAACTGCCGGCCACCAACACCGCTCCCTACACCTTGCACTATGCCGATCACTCCGACGGCAGCATTGAAGGGGTGACCAAAACCCTCCAGGTTGATTTGGTGATTGGCGCTGATGGTGCTAACTCTCGCGTGGCAAAGGCCATCGACGCAGGCGACTACAACTATGCGATCGCCTTCCAAGAGCGCATCCGCCTGCCCGAAGACAAAATGGGCTACTACGACGAGCTGGCTGAAATGTATGTCGGCACCGACGTGTCGCCTGACTTTTACGCCTGGGTTTTCCCCAAATATGACCACGTTGCCGTGGGCACAGGCACGATGAAGGTCAACAAGGCCATCATCAAAGACCTGCAAGCGGGGATTCGCGCCCGCGCCGCCAAGAAACTGGCCGGTGGCACGATCATCAAAGTAGAAGCGCATCCGATCCCCGAACATCCCAGACCTCGCCGGGTGGTGGGTCGCGTGGCGCTGGTGGGCGACGCGGCGGGCTATGTCACCAAGTCTTCCGGTGAAGGCATCTACTTCGCAGCCAAGTCGGGTCGGATGTGTGCCGAAACGATTGTGGAAGTCTCGCAAAAGGGCGCTCGCATTCCGACCGAAAGCGACCTCAAACTCTACCTCAACCGTTGGGACAAGACCTACGGTGCCACCTATTTGGTGCTGGATATTTTGCAGCGCGTATTCTACAAGTCGGATGCGACTCGCGAAGCGTTTGTGGAAATGTGCGCCGACATCGACGTGCAAAAGCTGACCTTTGACAGCTACCTCTACAAAACAGTGGTGCCTGCTAATCCGCTGGTGCAGCTCAAGATCACGGCCAAGACGATTGGCAGTTTGCTACGCGGCAATGCGCTTGCGCCTTAGCGTCTCAAATTCTTAGGCAGGGGCGTCACAGCCGTGCGCCCTGACCCAAGAACCGGGCTGACGGACACGAGCCGGGTCAATATCTGTCAAGTTATCGTAGATAAGGGCGTGGACACCACGCCCTTATTTATTGACGCCATGAACACGACGCTATGAATGCTTTGTCTCTCGACCTGCCTCGTTTGGCGATCGCCCTGGGTGATCCGATGGGGATCGGCCCCGAAGTGGTGCTCAAAGCCTTGGCCGATCCTGCCCTGGCGACGCAGTGTGCGATTACGGTGGTGGGCAGTCGGAGTTTACTCTGCGATCGCTATGAGGCTTTGCGGGCAATGATCCCCGCCGATAATCTTGCCCATCCAGAGACGCTCAACATGGTCGAAATCGACGTGCCCGACGCCACGGCGACGCAGCTTCGAGTGGGGCATGGCAACGCCGCCAGCGGGGCAGTGAGCTTTTGGACATTGGAGCGGACGATCGCCTTGGCCTTAGCGGGTGCCGTTGATGGCGTGGTCACGGCTCCGATTTCGAAGGCGGCATGGAATGCGGCGGGATATCACTATCCGGGGCAGACTGAGCTTCTGGCCGAGGCTGCCCATAGCCAGCGATTTGGCATGCTGTTTGTGGCGCGATCGCCCCATACCGGCTGGACATTGCGGACGCTGCTAGCCACCACTCACATTCCCCTGCGCCAGGTGCCTGATGCCCTCACCCCAGCGCTGATGACGCTCAAACTAGAGCTGCTGGTCGAGTGTTTGCGGCAAGATTTTGGGCTAGAGCGCCCCACCATTGCGATCGCTGGTCTCAACCCCCACAGTGGCGAGCAGGGGCAACTGGGGCGCGAAGAGCTAGACTGGCTGATCCCGTGGATGCAGGAGATGGGCGATCGCCTGCCCCAAGTGCGTCTGGAGGGGCCCGTGCCACCCGATACCCTATGGGT
>DATNOW010000616.1:0-5141 GCA_036703515.1 Chroococcidiopsis sp. | reverse complement strand
AGACATAGCAAAACAGGTTGATTGATAAAGTTAATAGAGTTTTGATTGCAGATTGCAAATTTTATTAAGGATCCCAATATATTTTTTGAAAGCCAGACTAGGACTGACTTCCAAAATATAATCATCAGGCTTTATCCAATCCACGATCTTAAAAAGGATAGCGCGATTAGATTCTGCCGACCCATCAATTTGTTTGGGTACAAATTGTTATTGGCCAACTTTCAGCCCCGCTGAGGAGGAGAAATTTGCTCAAAATATAGCTGAATTGGCTGAACTGGTTAAGTAGTTACTTATGGTGACGCCTTTCGACTGTGCGTTGGACATTGATTGCATAGATTGCATTAACTCTATGATCCCCACCAAAATCAAACTTTAGACAGATAGACACTTTGCGAAGTGTACCGAATTAAGTCTATTCCGTAATGAAATTAAATTCTTTACCACTTTTTCATCTTTGCTCGTTAGCTTCAATGTGTTGGCAGTTAAGCGATAGACGACCCGTACTCCCAACAGTTTTTTATTTGTTCAAATTTCATTTTTTAAAAGAGGATTTTATGGTTGACTGCCCCTGCTGCTCAAATACGATGTTGCGCCACATTCGGGTCAATCAAACCTACTGGTTTTGCCGGCACTGCTGGCAAGAGATGCCTGACTATTCACATATGCAGCTTGGTTTATCCCCGGCGTCTCATCTCAGCACCTCCAGCCTCGTAGAAGCAGCAGGGCTGAAAAAACGGCAGCGGTCGTTTATGACGGTTATGTAAATCTCATCTCAGCGTACGTAAGATGCACCATTAATATCGATGGTTGTGCCGGTGGCGTGAGGAGCGAGCCCCGCCGCGAGAAACGCAATCACATTAGCAATATCTTGCGGCGGAGCTGGTGCGCCCATGGGAATATCCCGCGTGACGTAATCGGCTCCGCGCTCTTGCATCACCTGATCAATGCGATCGGTATGGACAAAGCCAGGGGCGATCGCATAGGCCAAGATAGACTGGTGGGCAAACCCCCGAGCAATCGTGCGCGTTAGGGAAATAATGCCGCCCTTTGATGCCGCGTAGTGCATATATTCTGGGCCATCACCCCGAAACGCCGCCCGACTGGCCATGTTGATGATGATGCCCCCCGATCGCGTTTGAAAATGGCGAATGGCCTCACGGCATAGATCCGCCACCGCAATCAAATTGACTTGCAGCGTGTCATGCCAGGCTGCATCCCATTGCTCTAGCGGATCGTCAACGGCCGCCGCTGGCATAATGGCGGCATTGTTGACAATCACGTCAATTTTGCCTTTCCAGGCGATCGCCTGTTGCCATAGCCCTGCACCCGCCTGGGGCTGCAATAAATCAGCCGTGAGGCAGTGGCATCGTTCAGCGTCAATGCCAGCGGCGATCGCCTCTGCTTCTTTGTGCCCCTGCCCATAGTGGAGGATCACCTCTGCCCCGGCTTGGCTTAGGGTTTGCGCTGTTGTTGCGCCAATGCCGCGCGAGGCCCCCGTTACCAAAACCACCTTGCCCGTCAAATCAATCATCGTTCAACGTCCTCACACAACAGCAGGCTAAGCGCCAGCATGATGCCAGATCGTTGTCTAGAGCTGCACACGCTACCTTGCCTAACCCTTCCGCATTATGGCAGTTTTAGCGTTATGGTTACTGAGCGTGTTGAACCCGTTGCGTATATTGAATTCGCAGCCACCGCAGCCATCGCAACCAGCGTTTGGCCGGGGCATCAAAAAAAGTGAAAATATCGCCAAAGCCCAGATTAGTGCGCTGATGGTGGATCCAGTGCTGTTCGGGGGTGGTAATAAACAGCAATTTGCACAGCCCAGCCAGCCATAGGGGCGTTTGCCAACCGATGATGCTAATGTGCCGCCACCAGACATGCACTTGACCCAGCACTAAACCAATCACCACACCCATCGGTGAATAATGCCAGAGAGCGATCGCTACTCCCACATAGGGCAATGCCCCCAGGATGCCATCGAGCAGCACGCGAGCATCAGCCATCAGCACGGCATAGTGACGGAAGTGTTTTTTAGAAGAATGGTGGGTTTTAACGTGTAACGTACCGAAAACATGCTCTGGAACGTGGTAGCAAAAAGTAGATAAAAAATCGCCCAGCACAAGTAGCGACCAAGCTACTGCGATCGCCTCAATCATGGCTTTACCTTCGACGAAAGGGTGCGTCAGGCAACGTTACTTCCGGGCACTCGGCGGCGGAAGCGGCAACGCTGCTTAAACTGTCAGGACTATAAACTAAACTGACAAACTATACGTGTAAGCTAGCCAACATTGAAGGTGCGATCGCGCACCGTCTATCCCATACAGTTTATTAACGATCGATTAACAGGTTACTGGCAGATTATTAACGGGTTATTTATTAATCGGCTATTGGCGGGTTATTAATGGTTTTTACTTTATTTAGTCTGATCATTTTTTGGATAATTCTCGGTGCGATCGCCCGCATCTGGGAAATGCTGTGGCTGTTTTATGTAACTGTCGGTTTAGGATTCTGTTCGACGGTGTCTACCCTACTGCTAATGACCTATGAATGGAGTGGATCGAGCAGTGGTTTAGCTATCGTTGGTCTTTCCATTTGGGTAATTTTATTCACCCTGCCGCTGATACTGCTGTGGTGGGGAGTAGGCCTTGTTTTCTTTTGGCAACATCGTCGCGATCGCACCATCCACTCATGGCTCAACGGCTTGGCCAGCTTGCAGGGGCTGAGTTTACTTTACCTGGGCATTGCGCTGATGGTGCAGCCGGGGCGACTGCTCAACAGCAGCGGCTGGTCGCCCAACGAAAGTTACCAAACCGTAGACTGGAACCCCGATTTATTTTGGCTCGCCGCGCTAAACAGCGTTTTTTTCGTCCCCCTTGTGCTGCTGACGTTAATCGGCCGCTTTCCGTCCGGTAGAAAACAGTTTGCCATCAGGCTTGCCCTGGTGCTGATCACCATCGGGCTATTGCTGTACTGGCGCTATGCTGTGCAGCTACCGCCACTCTGCCAATACAATCCAGAAATTAGCTGCCCCTAGATCTTGAATTACCAATCAATCGCATCAAAGGACAGCAAAAACCGGCGCAGCAAGTTAATAAACGTCTGCGTTTCAGCCTGAGTAAATTGTTCTAGGAACTGATTTTCGCGGGCAAACAACACGGGCATGACAATATCCATTAGCGCAATCCCCTTGGGCGTGAGCTGCACGCTGACGCTGCGCCGATCGTCTAAGTCACGGATGCGGACAACCACCCCATCCTGCTCTAAACGATCGATGCGGTTCGTCATAGCTCCAGAGGAGAGCATGAGCAAACTATAAAGATCGGTGGGCTTGAGCTGATAGGGTGGGCCTTGCCGCCGCAGGGTGGCTAGCACATCAAACGACCAGACGTTCAAGCCATACTCTGCCAACACCGTTTCCCGATGCTTTTCGAGCAGGCGGGCGCTGCGTAAGACTCGCCCAGTCACCGCTAGTGCCGATACGTCTAGCTGCGGTGCTTCTTGCTGCCACTGCCCCAAAATTTCATCAATGCGATCGTGTTTCATAGGCTGATTGTATCTTGATATCGAGATTCTTGACTTTTATCTTTATTTTGACTATCTTGATATCAAGACAAAGCGCGTAGCTTCAATCCAGCATTAGTTTTGCGTATTAATCCTGTGGGTTAGTCTCGTGCATTAATCCTGTGCATTAATCCTGTTGATTAGTCCTGCTTCGATGTCTACTTTCAGTCATGGCTTGCAGGCACAGGTTGCGTGGCATGAATCTTGAAGCGCAGTATTTCCATTGCTTGTTTTTCGCTGCTTCTGTTTACTTGCATCCACTGACTTACATTCATTCACTTACATCGGTGTTAGAGTCATGTCTTTTTTCCCGTTGCTCCGCGCTCGGGGCTTTTTGCTGCACTGTCAAGTGTGCTTCTATCTTGTATTGGCTTTGCTGAGCGGGGCGCTGTTGCCTATTCAGGTCAGCTTAAACGCCAAGCTAGCGCGATCGCTCGATTCCGTTCCCGTTGCGGCGGATGTTTTTTATTTGATTGGTTTGCTGGCTTTGCTGCTGCTGTTATTCCTTCAGCAAGGGCAGCATGTCAATTGGTCTGCCCTGTCCCAATTGCCTCCGTGGACTTTTGTGGGTGGCCTGTTTGGCGCTTGGTATGTGGTTTCCAGCGCTTATTTTACTTCTAACCTGGGGGCCACGCTGACTTTGGGTTTTGTGGTCGGTGGTCAGGCGATCGCCGGGCTGATTACCGATCAGTTTGGCTGGTTGGGTATGCCGCAACGTCGTCTCACCCCTCATCGCCAAGTAGCGGTAGGGCTACTAGCCGTGGCTCTATTTTTTCTTGCCCAGTGAGGAAGTTCAGTGGGGAATTTGCCGGCCAATAGTCTCCCACTTGTAGAGTGTGTGAGGCGTTAGCCGCAATGCATCACAGGTATCTTGTTTTCACGCAAGTTTTCACGCAAGTCCCTAATTTCTTGCCCATTAGCTAATAGACACTATTAACACTTAACCATCATGGATCTTGTATTAGCGATGTTGGGGGCAGGTTCGGCAGGCAGTTTCTTAGCTATTGGTTCCGCTGCCAATGCCCGCTTAAAACAAACGCTGCACTCTGCAATTGCTGCTACTGCAATTAACTTTCTAATCGGGTTTAGCGTTCTGACACTGCTGATTATGTTGGGATTGTTCAAATCACCCGACTGGCAGCAGTTGACCCAGGTTCCTCTGTGGGCCTTTGCCGGTGGGCTTCTGGGAGCGCTGTTTGTCAGCCTCAATACTGTAACCGTGCCTCGGTTGGGGTTAACCACCAACACGCTTGCTGTAGTTTGCAGCCAGATGCTGATGTCCCTGATTGTTGATCAGTTTGGTTGGTTTGGTGTTCCGTTCCACCCACTCAGCGCTTTTCGGATTGTGGCAATTATGCTGCTGCTGTTGGCGATCGCCCTGACCCAACTCGATCGTCAAACTACCCATTAGTTTTTTGCCCAGGTTTTGCCCAGGTTTTGCCCAGATTTTGCCCAGGTTTTGCCCAGATTTTGCTCGTGACTTGCTCGTGACTTGCTTATAGTCTGTCCATGGCTCGCCCATGGCTTGTTCATGGCTTGTCCATACATTACTCACAGAATATCGGAGAATACCCATG
>DATNOW010000615.1:0-3217 GCA_036703515.1 Chroococcidiopsis sp. | reverse complement strand
TGTCGGCGCAACCACGTGCCACAGGTGTTGGGTCAGCGCATAGGTCAGCAGCCCTGCACTAAAGCCGTCCCATTGCCCTTCGGTAGCGCTTTGACCACGGCTCGCTGCACTGAGGACAATTCCCGGCAGTTGCCCAGTTTGCCACTGCTGCCGAATCTGCTGGTCTGAGGCCCCCACTTGATTAAGCAACCGCTCTTGCAAAGCCCGCTCTTGGGGGTTGATCTGCCCAGTGGGGGTGCTGGGGCGAGAGCGCACCCGCAAATTGCCCTGGAGTCCTTGGTGACTAGGGTAGGCATAGCTCGTATCTAGAATGGTGGTGACTTGCTCGGTTTGCAGCGATCGCACCAACAAACTCAGCGTTTCCGTCATCAAATCGTTGATCACGGGTTGTTCAGCGGTGGGCAAATAGCCATCCACCGGCACCAAGCTATGGCGCAACGCGTCAGGGGCATCGGCAAACCGCAAATGGCTGCCTAAACCGCTAAAGTGAACGACAACAACATCGCCTGAGCGAGCTTGAGCGGTGAGGTGTTCCAAAAAAGTCGTGGCGATCGCCGCCCGGGTGGCGCTCTGATCACACAGCGTCACAATGTCGGCAGGCTGAAAGCCAAACCGATGAATTAATAGCTCTTGCTGTAAGGCCACATCGGTAATGCAGCCACCGAGCGCGCTGCCCTTCGTCAGGGCGCAGTCGCAGACCGATTCTGGATATTGATTAATGCCAATCAGCAGGGCCAGCTTGCGGCGCGTGGGCTGGGCCAGCGCTTGGGCGTAGCGATCGCCCAAAACAGTCAAATCAAGCTGACTCACCCCCAGTCCGGTGAGCGCCATACCCGTATGCTGAAAGAAGGCGCGTCGCGTCAGTCCCATGCTTCTATTTCAGCATCAAAGCAGCCCTTTCGGTATGCCCTAGCCGTCGATGGCGCTGTCGTCATCTTCGTCTTCAACGTTATTGACTTCTTCTTTGAAGCCCCGCAGAGTTTTCCCCAAGGCGCTGCCGAGTTCTGGAATTTTCTTGGGTCCAAAGATCAAAAGTGCAACCACTGCAATAATGCTGACCTCAGGCCAACCTAGACCAAATGCCATAACGTCCCCCGTGCTCCTATCGTTGATGCCCAGCCGCTTAGGCAATATTGCTAACCCGGTGGGGCGATCGCAGCGTTCATCGCTGATCGCAACCGGGATGCAAACACTATCGGCCCTACTCTACAACTATAGGGCGATTCGCTCAATCCTGGCGATCGCCCTATAGCCCTACCCGATCCCTCGCGTGATCGCCCTAGCGCAATAGCCCTAGCGCACCGCCGAGGGAGACGGATTTTTTAACAACGGCGGCACAGCGGGCTCGCTATCCGGCTCTTGCCGTACCCGTTGAATGCGCGCACCCAGCTGCTTGAGCTTGTGCTCCAGCGTTTCATAGCCCCGGTCGAGGTGATGTAGACCACTAATGGTAGTCATACCGTTGGCCGCGAGTGCCGCCACCACCAGCGCCGCCGAAGCCCGCAGATCGGTAGCCAGCACCGGAGCTCCCGACAACATCGGCACCCCGCGAATCACGGCATGATTGCCCTTGACGCGGATATCGGCTCCCATCCGGTTTAACTCAGCAATGTGGCGCATGCGATTTTCAAACACCGTTTCGGTGATGATGCTGTCGCCTTCGCTGAGCGCCAGCAGGGCCGTAAATTGAGCCTGCATGTCGGTTGGAAAGCCAGGAAAAGGCAGCGTTTCAATGTCGGTGCCGATATGGTGATCGCCTGGGGCAATCCGCAGACGGTTGGGCGATTCTTGGATGATCTTTGCCCCGATGGCTTGCAGTTTGGCAATCACCGCCGCGAGATGGTCGGGAATCACCGGAGCCAAGCTGAGTTCAGAGCGGGTAATGGCACCCGCCACCAAAAACGTACCGGCTTCGATACGGTCAGGAATGACGCTGTAGTCTACGGAATGAAGGCTGGGCACACCCGAAATCACCACCGTATTGGTGCCAGCACCCCGAATCCGCGCCCCCATGGCTCGGCAGAAGTTAGCCAAATCGACTACTTCAGGCTCTTGGGCAGCGTTTTCAATAATGGTTTCACCCTCTGCCAGCGTTGCCGCCATGATCAGGGTTTCTGTAGCCCCAACGCTGGGGAAATCGAGATAAATCTTAGCGCCCTTAAGGCGCTTTCCTGAGCCTTTGACGCAGGCATGGACGGTGCCATGATCGATTTGAACATCGGCTCCCATCGCCTGCAAACCGCGCACATGCAGGTCAACAGGACGAGCACCAATCGCGCAACCACCGGGTAGAGGCACCCGTGCCACTCCCAGGCGGGCCAGCATTGGCCCAATTACAAAGAAACTAGCTCTCAGCCTGCTCACTAGCTCATAAGGTGCTTGGGACTGGCTAATGTGGCGAGCATCAACTTCAAGGCGATCGCCCTTTTGTTCGAGTTTGACACCCAGCGCCGACAGCACCTGTCCCATGCGGGCTACATCTACCAGCGAAGGAACATTGCGAATCACGCAATCGCCAGAACAAAGCAGAGTCCCAGCCATGATGGCCAGCACCGAATTCTTTGCTCCACTGATCTTGACTTGCCCTTCTAGAGTATGACGACCCCAGATCTGCAGGACTGAATTATCCTCTTCAGGGAAAGAGGGAGTTCCCGTTGTAGCCAGAGAAAGAGTAATAGGTCTGCCCTCCAGATGATTGAATACTCTTGCGACTTCAAGTTTGGACTTAATCTTACCGGAAAGTTCTAGAAAATCTAGACCTTAACTTACGGAAGTCGAGAGCGTAAATTAAGTCATCTCAAAAATTAGATTAAAAAAACACTTGACGAATGACCAAAATCACGAGACGATAAGCAACTGCAAAGTCAATTTGTCACCGCAAGCGGAACTGGCGGAATTGGTAGACGCGCTAGATTCAGGTTCTAGTGTCCCTTAAAGACTTCCGGGTTCAAGTCCCGGGTTCCGCATCCCCAAGCCAGTTAAGGCTCCCCACTACTCACCATGGTAGTATGCACAGCAAAATACAGAGACTCGACAGTGTTGATGGAATCATCGACCTGTCGATTTCTGCTTGGGTTCTGCTGGGTTGCGTTTGGATAGTCATGATCCCCAAAAGGTATCGATGGCGGCCGCGAGAGCTTTAAGTTACTTATGGCTTGTTTACTTTTTGAAACAAAATTCCAATCGATGCATCCCCCATTTGGTGGAAATGTTGGTG
>DATNOW010000614.1:0-7518 GCA_036703515.1 Chroococcidiopsis sp. | reverse complement strand
GTCCGCAGCACTGCCCCACCTGCCCCCCGATTTAGTCATCCTCACCGGCCCCAATGCCAGCGGTAAAAGCTGCTATCTGCGGCAGGTGGGGTTGATCCAGCTAATGTCGCAGGTGGGCAGCTTTGTGCCAGCGCGGTCGGCCACCCTTGGCGTTTGCGATCGCATCTTCACCCGCGTTGGTGCCGTCGATGACCTGGCCACTGGGCAATCGACTTTTATGGTGGAGATGAATGAAACCGCCAACATTCTCAACCACGCCACGCCGCGATCGCTGGTGCTGCTCGACGAAATTGGGCGCGGCACGGCCACCTTTGACGGACTCTCGATCGCCTGGGCCGTGGCCGAACATCTGGCCAGCGAACTCCGCGCCCGCACCATTTTTGCTACCCATTACCATGAACTCAACGAGCTGGCCTCGATCTTGGCCAACGTCGCCAACTATCAAGTCACCGTCAAAGAACTGCCCGACCAAATCATCTTTTTGCACCAGGTTTGCCCTGGTGGGGCCGACAAATCCTACGGGATCGAAGCTGGTCGCCTGGCTGGGCTGCCCGCGTCGGTGATTCAGCGGGCCCGGCAGGTGATGGGGCAAATCGAAAAACACTCCAAAATTGCGGTGGGCTTGCGCAAGAGCAACCCCACGGTGTCGGAGAAGGCCGCGTCTGAGAAGTCCGCTAAGTCAAAGCTGGGCGGCGACGAGCCGATCGAGCAGCTTGATATTTTTAGTTAACCGGCGGGTACTAAGAGCCTGACGGCTCTGGGGCTGGCCGATCCAGCGCCTTAAATAAATCCGACAGCATCACATTGGAAAACAAGAACCCTTCGGGGTCGGTGAAGCGCAGCCGCGTTTCGGCGGGGATCAGGGCCAGGTCGTTGGTAAAGGGCTGCGATCGCAGTTCGCCATCGGTTTGCTCGACCCAGCCCTGGCGATGAAAACGCGACAGGCAAACCAGCACTTGGTGGATGGAGCGATCGCCAAACTGATCCCGGAGCGATCGCAGGTTTAGTCCTTCATGCAGGCGCAGACCCAGCATCAGCGTTTCCAGCAGGGCATCGCTGGGCTCGGTGCAGGGTTCCTCTAGGATGCCAGCGCGGCGCTGTAAATCCTGCACCCACTCGGCATACTGCCGTCGCGTCCGGGGGCGGTTGACGCGCTGCCGTTGGGTATAGTAGCTGGTGGCCCCCATGCCCCATCCATAAAAGGGGCGATTTTCCCAATAGACTCGGTTGTGGCGACACTGGTAGCCGGGGCGGGCATAGTTTGAAATTTCGTAATGGTCAAACCCTGCCGCCGTTAGGGTTTGCTGCGCCAAGCGATACATCGCTGCGGTGTCGTCATCGGTGGGCAGCGGATGGGCACCCGGCTGATACCATCGCCCAAAGGCCGTCACCGGCTCTACGGTCAGGTCATAGGTGGAAATATGGGTTGGCCCTAGGGCGATCGCCTGCTCTAGGGAATTTTGCCAGTGATCGAGAGTTTGGTGGGGCAACCCCGAAATCAGATCAAGGCTGAAATTGGGCAGATCGACCTGACGGATCAAGTCCACCGATCGGGCAATGTCGTCGGGAGTGTGGGTGCGCCCGCAGGCCGTCAATAGCTCGGCTTGAAAGGCCTGCACCCCCATGCTGACGCGGTTGATCCCGACGGCGCGATAGCCCCGCAGCGTAGCGAGATCAAAGGTGCCAGGGTCCATTTCCATCGACAGCTCTGCGGCGGCCGCAATCCCAAACCGGGCCGCGATCTGCTGCACAATCCGTTCAAGCTGGCCCGCCGACAGCAGCGAGGGCGTGCCGCCGCCAAAAAATACGCTGTCAAGGGCACTGTCCACCCCACCTAGATTGGGCGTGGCTCGAATTTCGTCACAGAGCAGATCGACATATTGCGCGATCGCCCCCCGAATCGTCGCCCTGCTTTCGATCGCCCACCACCGAAATGGGGAAGTCGCAGTAGTAGCACCTGCGCCGACAAAAGGGGATGTGAACGTAGGCCGCGGTCGGACGATCGAGAGCGGCCAACATAGAAGGGCGATCGCCCGTTAACATAACCCCAACCCCAAACAATAGTGTAGAAGAGTTCTGGAATGGGCAACTGAAGCGCTATATTGGCGATTATAGCGCTGCGCTGGCGACCCTAGTGGCGGATGATCGAGAGCGGCGATCGCCTGAGATGGATGCGATCGCGACCCGCTGCTCCAAAAATCTTGCCCCAAAAATACTGCCCAAAAACTCACTGCCCTAAAAATACTGCGAAAAAGCGCTGCCCCAGAAAACGTGACCCAGCGAACAGGCAACAACCATAGGATCCCTCTATGATCCCACAGATCCAACAGCAACACTTTAGCGTGCAGCGATATAATAGGCTGAAAGCCGACCGCTAAGTAAAAGTGCTCATCACCTAGCGCAACCCAAAGCCATGCTCGACGCAATCATTATTATTTCCATTATCTTCGCAGGCGCAGGGATTGGTTTCTACAGTGTTGACCTGTTGCCAACGGACACGTTGGCCCAAGTGAGCAACCTGGAAGGATTGAGTTTTGTCACCTCTGGCTTTGGCGCGCTGATTGGCATTGCCCTCGGTCTCGTGGCCCAGACCACCTATCGTCGCATCGAGCGGCAAATCCGAGAAATGCCGGTAGATGTGCTGCTGAGCCGTTCGGTGGGCCTAGTCATGGGGCTATTGGTCGCCAACTTAACTCTAGCTCCCCTGTTTTTGCTGCCGATTCCGCCCTATTTTGCCTTTATCAAACCGCTGACGGCTGTTCTCGGCAGCATCGTGTTTGCCTTTTCGGGGATAAATTTAGCGGATGCCCACGGGCGTGCTCTGCTGCGGTTGATCAATCCCAACAGCGTGGAAACGATGCTGGTGGCCGAAGGTACCCTCAAACCGGCCAGCGCCAAAATTTTAGACACAAGCTGCATCATCGACGGTCGGATTGAAGACCTGCTGGCGACTGGGTTTCTAGAAGGGCAAATTTTGGTGCCGCAGTTTGTCTTGCAAGAGCTGCAGCAGGTAGCAGACTCCTCCAACGACAGCAAGCGGGTGCGCGGCCGACGCGGGCTCGATATCCTCAACCGTCTGCGCGAACTGTATGCCGACCGGATCGTGATCCACCGAGCCGACTACGAAGATATCTCCACGGTCGATGCCAAACTGGTGCAGTTAGCCCAAGACATCAACGGAACGCTGCTGACCAACGACTACAACCTCAACAAGGTGGCCAGTCTACAGCGCGTCATTGTGCTAAATATTAACGACTTAGCCCAGGCCATTCGCCCCACCTATTTGCCTGGCGACACGATGGATCTAAAAATCCTCAAGCAGGGCAAGGAACCGGCTCAAGGCGTTGGCTATCTCAACGACGGCACAATGGTGGTTGTCGAAGAGGGTGGCGGTTACATTGGCGATGAGATCGCAGTCGTCGTGACCGGGTCGCTCCAGACCTCCGCCGGCCGCATGATTTTTGCCCGCCCCCAAAGCTCTGTCGTCGCCTAGGGGCAGTCGTGAGTTAATCGGTTATCGAGTGAACCCTAGGGAGCCTCAACCCGCTGCAATAGCTTTTGCAGCACGCGTTGAAATACGATCGCTTCTTCATCGGTCAGCTCGCAGGCAAAGTATTCGGCAATGCCCTCAGAATAAACGACCCACATCCGCTGCTGCATCGCTAGCCCCTCATCGGTCAACACTGCATACAGCCCCCGGCGATCGCTCGGACAGGGCTGACGTTTGAGCAACTGCGCTTTTTCGAGACGATCGAGCAGGCGCGTCAGATTACTGCGGCTCAACAACACCTTGTCGGCCAGATCACTCAAGCGCATATATTGCTTTGGCGCTTCCTTGAGGGTCAACAAAATGTCGTACCACTCCAGAGGCGGCAAGCCTGCCTCTGCCATTTTGGTTTCGATGCGATCGAGCAAACGGACATTGGCCGTCAAAAACAGCCGCCAAACCGAACTCCGCAGGTTATCTAATATCAGTGTTGTTTCCATACAAATAGTATGCCAAAGAATAATTGCATTTGCAATAACTTGTGCTACTCTAAATTTAGTTGCAACTGCAATTATGTTAAATGCAACTGCTTGTTTTTAGTCTCGGAGTTGGCTGTGGGGTGGGCACTGTTCACGAGTTCTCAAAACACCGGGGCTGCTCAGGGTTAAAAACGGCTGTAATGCCGCTCAAACCCAGGCTATCTCACCCCGCCTCATTCCCCCTAGAATCCTGCGCATCGTCCCACGCACCGTGTCGCTCACGGTTGGGGCGTTGTCGGATGCCTCCTTCCTTACGTTCTCTTATCAAACAGGATTGAATCATGACTACCCCGATCAATCGCGATGAACTCCAAGCCAAACTCACTGCCCAACTTAGTGGCAATCTTGATGGCAATCCTAATGGCAGCCAACCCGTCATCTTGATTGAGGCCTTGCCTGAGTCCTATTTTGCCGAAGCCCATTTACCCGGTGCCATCAATATTCCTCATCGCCAGGTCGAGACGCTAGCCTCCACGCTACTGCCCGATAAATCTGCTGAAATCGTCGTCTACTGCTCGAATAGCGTCTGTCAAAACTCGACCATTGCCGCCGAAACCCTTGAAAAACTTGGCTATACCAACGTTCGAGACTATAAAGACGGCAAACAAGATTGGGTCAACGCAGGCTTGCCTACCGAGACGCTCAACCCAGTCAATCATTCAACCGCAGTCTAAACACTCTCCCATTCCCCGCTTAACCTATTGGAGCCGATTATCATGACCACGAATCTCCAGACCACAAATCTCCAGGCCGTGTTTGACGAAATCCAGTCGCTAGTGCTGCAAGGCAAAGCCATGGATGTGTTTGAAAAATATTATGCCGATGATGTCGTTATGCAAGAAAACGAAAACCCGCCTACGGTGGGCAAAGACGCCAACCGCCAGCGCGAACTCGACTTTTTCTCGAAACTAGTCGAATTTCGCGGAGCACGGGTGAAACAGGTCGCCTTTGGTGACAATGTCATCATTTCAGAATGGTTTTTAGACTATACCCACCAAGACTGGGGCAAGCGTACCTACGATCAGGTGTCGGTGCAGCAGTGGAAAGACGGCAAAGTGGTACACGAGCGTTTTTATTACGGGGCGTAGCCTGTCAGGGGTTAGTAAACCTCAGATTCTGGACTTTGAAATAGTTTAGATGGCAATAGAGGCATCGAGCGTCGCTCGGTGCCTCTATTGCATTGGCCAGAATATTGCTCAAAATCTTGCTTAACACTTTGACCAAGATGTCTCCCAACGGGCTTCACGATCGCCCAAATGTAGAGTTTGATGTCGAAGAAAAGATGATTTGAAGGCTGTTGAGACCTATTTTTGCAAAATTGGCCATTCTTTACAAAATTCTGGGCAACTCGCAGCCCAGACTCTTGCAAGGCCAGATCCGACTGGGGATCGGGCGATCGCAATCGGTGATGAAGTCGCTCCCAGCAAGCGATCGCGCCCTTCTGCTGTAGGCTATCGGTTCATCCGTCGCAGAGTGAAAAATAGAATAAGGTAGGAAAACGGCGATTGGCTGATTTAGATGCAGTAATCGAGGGCAAAAGGGTTCTCAAACCATTAAAAACCTATTTAAAGACCAAAAAATCTTATTTAAAAGTCTAAAATCGCGATCAATATCTGATCCCGTTGACCCAAAAACGCGCCAGTCTTGGCTTTTAGCTATTTTGTCTTTTGTTCTACTTTTTATATAAAATCAGCTCAAAAAATTGGTTTGATTTACTTTTTCGGGCTGAGAGCTTTTCGGGGTTTTTGAAGTTGCTCAGAATCGTTTTTAATCGCTACGGAGATGTTTAGAAGGGTTAAGTCTTTTGCCGCGCCCTTTCTTTTGCCAGGCAGTTCGTCAATAATGCGGTCATTGACTAATGAGGAAAGAGGTTGAGGCAACGGGTTATAAACCACGCGTCTATAACCCTGCCTATTCATCTCAGACCCGCCTATAGGAGACGACTAACGTGAAACTTGCAGTTTATGGCAAAGGTGGCATCGGTAAGTCCACAACGAGTTGCAATATCTCCGTCGCGTTAGCCCGCCGCGGCAAGAAAGTGCTTCAGATCGGCTGCGACCCAAAGCACGACAGCACCTTCACCCTGACTGGCTTTTTAATTCCGACTATTATTGATACGCTGCAGGAAAAAGACTATCACTACGAAGACGTCTGGCCCGAAGACGTAATCTACAAGGGCTATGGCGGCGTAGACTGCGTTGAAGCCGGTGGCCCGCCAGCTGGTGCTGGATGCGGCGGCTATGTGGTGGGTGAAACCGTCAAGCTGCTCAAAGAGCTCAACGCTTTCGACGAATATGACGTAATTTTGTTTGACGTGCTGGGTGACGTGGTTTGCGGTGGTTTTGCTGCCCCGCTCAACTATGCCGACTATTGCATGATTGTCACCGACAACGGCTTTGATGCCCTGTTTGCCGCCAATCGCATTGCCGCCTCGGTGCGCGAAAAGGCGCGGACGCATCCGCTCCGTCTGGCTGGTTTGATCGGCAACCGCACCTCGAAGCGCGACCTGATCGACAAATATATCGAAGCCGTGCCCATGCCTGTGCTCGAAATTTTGCCGCTGATCGAAGATATCCGCGTATCGCGCGTGAAAGGCAAGACGCTGTTTGAAATGGCAGAGTCAGATCCGTCGCTCAACTACGTCTGCGACTATTACCTCAATATCGCCGATCAAATTTTGTCGCGCCCTGAAGGCGTCGTGCCCAACGACTCTCCCGATCGCGACCTGTTTAGCCTGCTGTCAGACTTCTATCTCAACCCGGTGCAGCCGACCAAGAGTGATGAACCCGTCCTCGATTTAATGATGGTTTAACCTCCGGTGGCCCTAAAAGGGGCAGGCAGCGGGGAGACAATACGGTATGACTGTATGAGATCTGCATAAGATCTACCCCGTTTCTTGTCTCGTCTGACTCTTCTATGAATGTTAAACAGCTTCGTCAATCGATAAAGGTGCAGTGGCTCAGCTACTACCGTGAAAATCGCGATTGGATCACCCGTGTCGGGGTGTGGGTCAGTTGTGAAGGTCAGCGACGTCCATCTTCTAGTTTTATTTTGGCTACGCTGGCTGTCCTCGAACCCAAGCTCACCCAACTGCTGCCGCTGGTTGTGGAGCTGAGCAGCAATCCCGATCGCATCGTGATCGCGTTAGGGCTAAACTTTAACCCCGACGACGAGCTCGAAAACCTCAAAGAACTAGACGAAGCCAGCGAGTATGTGCGGATGTTGCCCAGTGGTGCAGCGGCGATCGCCATGCCTGTTGAGCGGGTTGTTGCCGATGCTGTGATCCCCGAGCCTGTGATCCCTGAGCCTATCTTGCCAGTTCCACAGGTGCCTGTATCACAGGTCAACCATTCAGCCTCACCCAGCGCACGTTCCGTCGAACTCCGAGTCGAACCTAGAGCCGAAGCCAGAACCCCAGAGCCTAGAGTTGAACCTACAGCAGTTGAACCCAAGCCCCTCGAACCTAGAATCGAACCCAGAATCGAGCCTAAG
>DATNOW010000613.1:0-2388 GCA_036703515.1 Chroococcidiopsis sp. | reverse complement strand
GGATCAGGGATTTAAGAACCTGGAATTCTTGGGTAAGGGCGCACAGCGGTGCGCCCCTACAGAGAACTGGACTGATAGGAATTATTTAATCCGCGATCCTAACAATCGTGCATGAATCGCGGATTCACTGACTCAATTTTTTACCAGTAATTTTTGTGAGTACTCATGGTACTCATTGCTAGGCTCGCGGTCGGGCTGTCTTCAACCCAGCGGGTGAAGCGCAATAGATTTGCAGGAGCCTATTGTAGGGGCATTGGCGGGCGATCGGACACCCCAAGCGGGGAGATCTTTGAGCAGATACTTGGAAGGTGGGTGTGAAGCTATGATGTCGACTTCGGTCAGTCAAACCCGTGAGGCCACAGCGCTCGTGGCCCACGATCTGTGGAAACTCTATGGCGATCGCCCAGTGGTACAAGGAGTCAGTTTTCGGCTCAATCCTGGCGAAGTGCTGGGGCTCTTAGGCCCCAACGGCGCTGGCAAAACAACGACCGTGGGGATGCTCTATGGCGGGGTGGTGCCCAGTCGAGGATTTGTCCAGTTGGGGGATATCCACGTTCACACCGACGGTCGTCGGGCCCGCGCCCAGATGGGGATTGTCACCCAAGAAGACAATCTCGATCCCGACTTTAATGTGATCGAAAATCTCACCCATTTTGCCCACCACTACCGCATTCGCGGCCAGGCGGCCCTAGCGCGGGCGGGCGAACTGCTGGCCCAGGTCGATCTGCAAGAGGTCGGTCGCTATCGCGTCGATGAATTGTCGGGCGGGATGAAGCGGCGACTGGTGCTGGCCCGGGCTTTGATCAACCAGCCCCAGGTTGTGTTTTTGGATGAGCCAACGACAGGGCTAGACCCCGATGCGCGGCAGCAGTTTTGGCGGCTGGTGGCGGCTTTGCGGCAGCGGGGCTGTGGGGTGTTGCTGACCACCCACTATATGGATGAGGCCCAGCGGCTGTGCGATCGCCTCTTACTGTTGCAGCAAGGGCAGGTGATCGATCAAGGCACCCCCAGTGAGCTGATTGCCCGCACAATCGGGCGCGAGGTCGTTGAAATCGAGGGTATTGAGCAATCGGTGCTGCTGGCGATCGCCGCCCAGTCTAACCTGTGGTGTCGTGCCTTTGGCAGCGGCTATTTGCTATCGCTACCGCTCGATCAGCCCAATCCGCTGTGGCACCATCTCACCGACATCCAGCCTACCCGCCTGACCCGCCGCCCCGCCAACCTCGAAGACGTGTTCCTTCGCTTAACAGGAAGCTCCCTCGCATGAAATATCCATCCATTAGCCTGTGGGGCGTTTATTCGGTCTGGCGCAGACACGCCAAAGTCTACCAGCGCACTTGGCTGGTCAACTGTCTGCCGCCCCTATCAGAGCCGATCCTTTACCTGATCGCCTTTGGCTACGGGCTGACGCCCTTGGTGGGTGACGTCGTCTATGCCGGTAAGCCGGTGTCCTATATGGCTTTTATAGCGCCCGCCATGATTGGTGTCGGCGTCCTCTTCCAGTCGTTTTTTGAAGGGGCCTACAGCAGCTTCATTCGGCTCAATTTCCAAAAAACATGGCAGGCCTTGCTGACCGCCCCCCTCAATTTCATTGATGTGTTTTTGGGCGACTGGCTGTGGGCCACCACCAAGGGCATGATCGCCGGGAGCTTGACTGGGCTGGTAGCCATCGTGTTTGGGCTCTATTCAGGCTGGAATTTGCTGCTGTCGTTGCCGATTATGCTGCTGGGCAGTTTGCTGTTTGCCGCCATGGGGCTGTTGACAGCGGGCTGGGTGCGTCAAGTCGATCAGGTCAACGTGCCCATCTTTTTGCTGATCGTGCCAATGTTTACCCTATGCGGCACCTACTTTCCCCGAGAAACGCTGCCTGAGGGGCTGCGGGCGATCGCCACCGTCTTACCTTTGGCCTCCCTCACCGATTTGCTGCGCTGGAACCTAGGCCTGCCGCAGCTATGGTGGCTGCGAGTATTGTGGCTATTGGTGCTGATGGTGCTTTGTGTGACCGGGGCAATCCGCAAAATTTATCCCAAGCTTGTCCAGTAAAGCGATCGCCATCATCCAATCTTTAAGGTTTCAACATTCAAAGTTCACCGAATTAGCCATGAAATAGCAGCCAATCTCTATATGGGAGTAGGATAAACTAACGTCATAGTGTTGATAGAGAGTCAACGGTTAGCGAGGCAATGGTGGACTATAAAGACATTGAGCTGAAGAGGCTGAGCTAAAATCGGCAAATTCATTGAAGATTAAGCTAAGCTCCTGTATTGAGTGGTGTCGCGTATTGGACGATGTCTGGTGTCATCATGCTAGGCACTTCAGGACTCTGTCTAGCGTCATTTACGCATCAGCGCCTGACACAGTAAGCTAGCGCATCATTTATGGACATGC
>DATNOW010000612.1:0-2982 GCA_036703515.1 Chroococcidiopsis sp. | reverse complement strand
GATAGCCAAGCTGGGTGCACTGGGTCTGGTGATTGTGGCGGCTGTGATTGGGGTCTCGCTGTGGCTAGAGCGTCGCGGCAAGCTGGTCAAGCCTCTAGAACCGCAAGAATCGCCCCAGGAATAGGCGCACAGGCAAGGCAGAGCGTTTCAGGTTGTCTTACAGACTCTTATCTCACCCCTTGCCCATCAACTGCCCATCAACTGCCCATCACCTGCCTAGGAATGGGTAGGGCGTGCTGTAGCACCGCCTAGGGCAATCTAGCCTAGGGGCGACCCAGCCTAGGGGAAATCCACAAGCCTGCTCACCGTAAATATGCTGAGGTTTTAGGAATTCGGCTCTGGGAATGCGTATCCACTCCATCTGGATAGGCAGAAAGGAGACGGACGAATGCAGTTAGAGCAAACGACAACGTTAGAGCAAATCACCCTGAATGCTGCCTTAACGCTGCAAAGCTATCTACAGCATGCTGACGCGAGCGAAGAAGCGCTCACCCCAGAAGCGATCGCCTCGACGCTGTGTGATATGCTCAGCCAACTGAATAGCCAGTATCCAGATATCACCACTGACTTTGGCTGGAGGCCAGTTCATCCCGCTGACTCGACCCCGTGATCAGCCCCATGGCGATCGCCACCTTGTAGCGCCAAAATCTTGAGGTTGTGGGATTTTGGCGCGCCCTTTGTCCTAATGCTCAGGACGTTTGAACCCTTCTCGCTGCCTTGGTATCAGGCAGCCACCGCTATAGGTTGGCCTGCAAGATAGCCGCAATTTCCATCATTAATTTAGGGCGACTTTTATCTGCTTGAAAATAATCGAGCTTGGCCGACCAAGTCAGAAGATTGATGGTTTCGCTGGCTTGGGTGGGCGTTAGTGGATTCAAGGTTACCAATCGTCTTAGCGCCAATAAAGCAGCATATTGACCAAACGGGATTTCTAAGATGCCAATCGCCCTAGAAAGCAGCAGATCTAAATATTGGCTCGACGGTTGCCACTCGATATACTTGTAAGCCGATAGACGCTCCCCTGCTTTTGGGCTGTTGAGCCGCTCTAACACCGGAAAATCGACCGTTTTATTGACTAACGCCCACATGGTTGAAGAGATTTCAAGCATCAGCCGCGTGCGATTAGCACCGGGAGGCATCTCATCGCGCACTCGGTCATAATAAACGGCAAGCTGATTGATGCGGTCTAATGCTTCTGTGGCGTCAATTGTGCTCATCGCATCGATTAGGGCGATCGCCTCTTGGTAGCGTTTCTCAATCTGTTGGCGATCATCGTCAGCATTGAGACGGTCACTGTTAGCCCCAGGCTCTGAAATTTGTTCTTCATAGTTGCGGGAGGCTTCCTGCACGCCGTACTTTAATTTAATCTTCAGTACGCTGCTTTCAATCTCTTCAATTCCCTGCGCCCGCAGCCAATTTAAAGAGCCCTGTAGCCGTGGCGCTTGCGTTAGAAACCAGGGCAGCAAAACCGGCATCCAAAACAAAAAAACGAGAATTAAAGTAATTGACGTTACTCTAACTTCAACCGCAACGCTCCACACATCACGACTGACTTGATCAGACTTCAGTGAAATATTTAATACGCTGAGTATGATTAAAACCGCGATCGTAATTAAATATTGCTTTTTGAGCGAAGCATCAAGCCCAGCGGTAGCCAGACGCATCGTTTTTTGAGTAGCCCTTCGTGTCGTTCTTTTATTCATAGAAACTAGATTGCGCTTCTCACCCTAAGGATCATGGATTTAATAACCTGAAATTGTTGGGTAGGGGCGCACCGCTGTGCGCTCTTACAGAGAATCGGGTTGATGGAAATTATTTAATCCACGATCCTAAGCAGGGTCATAAAAACAGTCGCGTTGTTATGTCCGCTATGACAATGGATTGATATTTTGCGCGGCTGAATTTACGGTTTTCTCAATCCTATTTAACCGGGTTTCTGCCCGTTTAGCACTTTCGATCCAAAAAAGAATATTCTTTTTTGTGGAGTCACTAAATGCGGCAAAATTTTTATCCGCTGTTGGATTGGCGGCTAGGGCTTGTTTTAGGTCGAGCGGTATGATGAGCGCTTCGATCGCATCGAGCGCATGCCACGAGCCGTCTTGTTTTGCGGCCGCTATTTTAGCCAACCCGGCCTGGGTCATTAATCCTTGGGCGATCAGTTCTTCAATATATTGCTTGTTTAATTTTGACCAGACGCTTTGAGGCTTGCGGGGCGTAAATATCTGTTTGTAGCGATCGCCATCGAGGGATTTGACTTTACTATCAATCCAGCCAAAGCAGAGAGCTTCCTTGACCGCTTCACTATATTGAACGCTGGGCTGAGCGCTTTTGACTTTGTAGTAGATTAGCCAGATGCCAGACGATGTGCCATGGTTTTGCGCTAACCACTGCCGCCATACCTGGCGATCGCTGGCATATACTTCCCCTAGCTGATCCTCAAATTTTGGCTTCACGGTTTTGGCTTCACGGTAAACCCACAGCAATTTTAAAACTAAATAGAAAAGTGCTGTCTCAAATAAACGCGATCGCCCTTCTCTGTTCAGGTTTATAGGAATGGCAACCCGATGTCACGGAGGGATCGATCGGGTTGCGGCTGGTCGCGGCTAGACCCAGATCTAGACCATGATGCGGTTGAGGACGCAGAGGACTTTATCGGGACTGTTGGGGGCGGGGATGGGTTTGCTCCATGCGCTGACTTCGGCAACACCAAGGGTATGCTGCCGCAGGATGTGGGCGCGGACGTTGTCTTCGGTGCCGATCACGAGCACGGTGAGGATGCGCGGATCGGGGTTGATTTGCACTAGAGACGGGTTATTCATGAGCAGTTGTTCACTCCACTGAGTGGTGATGGGTTTGTAGTGATGCCCAAAACCAAAGCCACCCCTGCTGCGGTTTGCGATGGCGATTTATTTCCATGGCAAAGTTGGGGTGGCTAGTGGAGTGCTAAACTGCCCTCTAGCCCTCCGAACTGTGTTAGCAGTT
>DATNOW010000611.1:0-4200 GCA_036703515.1 Chroococcidiopsis sp. | reverse complement strand
CCAACGACTGCCCCACGTTAAGGCAATCAGCACAGCGGCAAAGGCCATGCTCGTCATAGCATGGCCACTGGGAAAAGAAAAATCCTGAGGGCGCATATAGCCATCCCATAAATGCGGCCTAATACGATGCCAGTAGGCCTTGGCCGCTAAATTGGTGACTATACAGCCCCCCAACGTGACCAGTAGATAAACAAGCGATCGCCACTGCTGCTGTAAGGTAAATCTCAGTGCGATCGCCCCCACGACTGGCGCAACCCAATAGGCCGATCCTAGCTGGGTCATAGCTGTAACGATGCCATCAATTGGGACTGTAGCCCTGACGTGGATTGCCAGCATCAGCGCCGTTTCCCACGGCATGCTCCCGCCAAATAGATTGATTGTTGCGGCCAGCAGCCCAAAGCCGAGCAGCGGCAAATACACACCCAGCAACAGCGGTAGCGGCGATCGCCGATGGGCAGAAGAACAGAGCGACAGGGCTTTAAAAAACACGATAGAAAACGCAGTAAAAAACGCAGTAGAACACACAGTAGAACATAGAACGCCACCCGATAGCCCAAATGGACTAACTCCCAGCCAACCATTACTAGGATGACGTAAACTGCAAACCGTAATGTGCTCTGCGGTGCAATTTGGCCCACATTCCGCCCTTTAACGGTCACACTCAAAATATTGAACCTAAAATTTCTCCTAAAATTTCTACAGAATAAGGGCTTCAGCGAATTCTGGTACCTTTGAACTCAAGCCTGCCTATTCTCAATTGAGCTGCCTGATTCTCAATAAAAGGGTGGCGATCGCCCAGAAGCCGATTGCCTCGTTGTTAATATTCCATGCGCCAGTTGGAAGGGCGGAATGTCTGCTCATCGCCTACATCGCTAATTAGCAGTTGAACAAAAGAACCCCCCGATATTTGAAAAAATATCGGGGGGGTTTCGCTTAGTTATTCAACCGATGGGTTTTGCAGTTATGCCATCGGCACTAAGAAGCAGCCGCTTGACGCTCTTTCGCTTCCTTAATCACTTCCTCAGCCACATTGGTGGGGCAAGGCGCATAGTGTGAGAAAGACATCGAGAACTGTCCACGACCCGAAGTCATCGTCCGCAGATCGCCAATGTAGCCAAACATCTCACTCAAGGGCACATCCGCCTTGATCCGAGCGCCCATGACGCCGGTTTCCTGAGATTTCATCATGCCGCGACGCCGGTTGAGGTCACCAATGACATCACCCATATAGTCATCGGGGGTGAATACGTCTACGTTCATAATCGGCTCTAGCAACTGAGGCCCCGCTTTGGGGATCGATTGCCGGTAGGCTGCTTTAGCCGCAATCTCAAAGGCGATCGCCGATGAGTCAACCGGGTGGAAGCCACCACCAGTCAAGGTAAACTTCAAGTCTACGCAGGGGTAGCCCGCCAGTACACCTTTAACAATGCTGCTTTCAAAGCCCTTCTCAACGGCCGGCCAATATTCCCGAGGAACAGCACCGCCCACCACTTTAGACTCGTACTGGAAGCCACTACCGGGTTCACCAGGCTCAACGATGTACTCGATTTTGCCGTACTGACCCGAACCACCCGACTGTTTCTTGTGGGTGTAGCTATCTTCAAGCCGCTTGGTAATCGACTCGCGATACGCCACCTGAGGCTTGCCCACTTCGACTTCAACGCCGTGGGTTCGCTTCAAGATGTCGACCTTGATTTCCAAGTGCAGTTCGCCCATCCCCTTCAGAATGGTCTCGCCGCTTTCTTCGTCGGTCATGACGTGGAAGGAGGGGTCTTCCTGCACCATCTTATTGAGCGCAATCCCCATTTTCTCGTCAGCACCCTTGGTTTTGGGTTTGACGGCAACCGAAATCACGGGATCGGGGAAGACCATCGGTTCTAGTGTCGCCGGATTCTTAGGATCGCAGAGGGTGTGCCCCGTCTGGACGTTTTTCATACCGACGATCGCCACGATATCGCCTGCTTGAGCCGAATCAATCTCTTCACGAGAGTTGGCGTGCATTTCCACCAACCGGCTCACCCGCTCGGTTTTACCCGTGGCGGTGTTGAGCACGTTGTCGCCCTTCGACAACGTGCCCGAGTAGAGACGGGTAAAGGTCAACGCACCAAAGCGGTCGTCCATGATTTTAAAGGCCAGGGCGCGCAGGGGTTTGGCTGGATCAACGATGGCAAAGGTGCCGGTTTCGTTACCTTCCAAATCGACTTCTGGCTGCGGCTGCACTTCAGTCGGGTCTGGTAAATAGTCGACTACTGCATCCAGCACCAGCTGTACGCCTTTGTTTTTAAAGGACGAACCACAGTAGGTCGGGAAGAACGCCATATCGCGTGTGCCCTTACGGATGCACGCCTTGATTTCATCAATGGTGACTTCTTCGCCTTCCAGATATTTCTCCATGATCGTGTCGTCTTGCTCAACCGCCAGCTCGATCAACTGCTCACGGTATTTTTCGACATCGTCTTTCATGTCGGCAGGCACATCTTTGATCTGATAGCTCATCGGATCGCCCGAATCGTCCCATACCCACGCTTTGCGGCTGAGTAGATCGACAACGCCGATAAACTCCTCTTCGATGCCAATCGGGAGCACCATGACCATGGGCTTAGCTGCCAGCACCGTTTCGACCTGCTTCACAACCCGGAAGAAATCTGCGCCGGTACGATCCAACTTGTTGATGTAGATGATGCGGGCAACTTTGGAATCGTTAGCGTAGCGCCAGTTGGTTTCAGACTGAGGTTCCACACCGCCAGAACCGCAGAAAACGCCGATCCCACCATCTAGAACTTTGAGGGAACGGTAAACTTCAATCGTAAAGTCAACGTGACCGGGAGTGTCGATAATGTTGAGCTGGTGGTCATTCCAGAAGCATGTGGTAGCGGCAGATTGAATCGTGATGCCGCGTTCTTGCTCCTGCTCCATAAAATCTGTCGTCGCTGCGCCTTCGTGCACCTCACCGATTTTGTGGATCTTGCCTGTTAATTTCAGGATTCTTTCAGTTGTAGTCGTTTTACCTGCATCAACGTGAGCGAAGATGCCGATGTTACGATACCGAGTGAGGTCTTTCATAGTTGACGTTTGATGTGAATTACCAATAGAGTTGGGAGAGGTTGAGAATTGAGGTACCACCTGTCGAAGATCAATTCTCCCATAATCAGCATAGACTTTTCTAGTCTGTTGATGGCTTCTTCGTGCGAGTTGAGGGTGGAATAGGCGTCAGACCAATCCCCAGCAGATTGCTCATAATTGGGCGGGCCAATTCAGCGGTCGCAAAGCTTTCGGGGTGAAAGCCTTGGACTAGACCGAGTTTCTACGTAAAGGCTCGGTGGTGCAGCCTAAATGCAACCTACCTAATAGTAGACACTAGTAGACAACAGACACCAAGCTGATTTCGCTAATCAGATTCAAGCTAGACCAAGGGAAACACGCTCTCTCGGCAATGCCGCATCGCGCCACTCCGCTCCGCCTAGCCTGCACTCTTCCAATTATAAATGATCGCTGCTCGTCCCATGGGATAGGCCTGTAAGGGGCTCTTTTGGGAGAGTTTCCCTGTGCCGAAGTCATTACGGTCTAGCGCTAATTGCAATCACATCTAGGTCCAAGTCTCGTCAGTCGTGCATTGCCAGTCGTGCATTGCCAGTCGTGCATTGCCGATCAAAATGTCTCACGCTCAAATGCCCCCAAAGCCTTGTGATCCCAGTAGTCTTTGATGCTCCGTCTTTAGATACTCAGTCTTTGATGCTTCGTCTTTGATACTCAGTTTTTGACAATCAGTATAAGTATCTCAGTACGGTTTTCCGTAAATTCCGTAAATCTACGGAAATGTAACGAAAAATTAACAATTTGGGCGTGAACAGAAAAAAATTGAGTCTTGTCTCAGTCAAGCTACGCAATAAGTCACCCTACTGCGATCGCATATTTACAGAGTGCTCGTGCTTTGAAACAGGGGATTGCCTCGATGTCAAATTGTTTGAAGGCAAGAATAATTAGACAGTAAGCAGCAGTTTGTAGCAGCTCGTGGCAGCTTGGGGCAGCAGCTTGTAGCAATACCTGATAACGCGATCGCAGCCAACCATAACAATGGCGATCGCTACTTCACATATATTTTGGGGAATTTTAATACTGGATTGGAGAATTTTATATGTATGGACTTGTGAATAAGGCTATTGAAGAGATGGTCTGCTCCCAGTTTGGAGCGGCCATATG
>DATNOW010000610.1:0-3304 GCA_036703515.1 Chroococcidiopsis sp. | reverse complement strand
GTACTGCGATCGAGAATTTCGTGCTTGATTTTGCTGATTTGGTCGAGGGGGGCAACCTCCATCGGGCAGACGTCGTTGCAGTAATAGCAGCGCGTGCAGCCCCAGACGCCATCGGTGCCGCTACCATACTGCTCAAGGCGGGCTTCGGTTTGGTCGTCGCGGTTGTCGGCCACCATGCGATAGGCCTTGGCCAAGGCGTGGGGACCAACAAAGTCAGGGTTGACGGCGCGGGCGTTACACTCCGAATAGCAGGCTCCGCACAAAATACAGTTGCCGGTTTGGTTGAGGCGATCGCGCTCGGCCGGGGTTTGCAAAAATTCGCGTTCGGGCACCTGACGCGCCTTGGTGCTGACGTAGGGATCGACCGCTTCCAGGTGGTTCCAAAACGACTTCATATCGACCACCAGATCTTTGATCACGGGCATGTTGCCCATCGGGGCGATCGTGATCGTGGGGATCGCATCGGCGCGATCGGCACTGGGGGCATTAGAACCGGCGGCCACCTGCGCCGCGCGCGCCAGTTCGCTGCCGACATTTTCCTTGCAGGCTAGGGCCGAGCGCCCGTTAATCCGAATGGCGCAACTGCCACAGATCGTATTGCGACAGTTTTTGCGAAAGGCCAGGGTGCCGTCTTGGTGCCACTTGATTTGGTTGAGGCAATCTAAAATCGTGGTGCTGGGCGCAACATCCAGCTCATAGGTTTGCACGGTGGGCGCACGGTCTTGACTCTGGCGGACAATCTTGAACAATACTTGCATGGCGTTCCAACCCAATATCTCTCAAACCCAATACTGCAGCGAGCCAGCGGCGATATGGCTACTTCCAGTCTACGCCCAAATCCCCCGTTTCCCAGGAACTCCTCGATGATTTCCAATCTGGCTCACTGCGACTGGGGCGATCGCTAGCGGTGAGATAGCCCCACGGCTGCGGCCAAACTGGGGAGGTTATGCTGGGTTAATTTTTGCACCAGCCCCTGCAAAATTCGCCGCACCATCCAGGGGCCTTCATAGATCCAGCCCGTGTAGGTCTGCACCAAGCTGGCTCCAGCGGTAATTTTCTCCCAGGCATCGTCGGCGCTAAACACCCCGCCAACGCCAATAATCGGCAGCGTCCCGCCGGTTTGCTGGTAAATCCAGTGGATTACCTCGGTCGATCGCGATCGCAGCGGCGCACCGCTGATCCCACCGGCTTCCTCGGTGACGGGGTTGCCCGTGGCGGCAATGTGCGTCGTGGTCAGCCCGTCTCGCCGAATCGTCGTATTAGTCGCGATGATCCCAGCCAGGCCATAGCGCTGGGCCAGGTCAATCACAGCGGCGATCGCCTCCCACTCCAGATCGGGAGCAATCTTGACCAACAGCGGCTTCCGCCCCTGGTTTTCCTGCTGCAAGGCGTCCAGAATGGGCGTTAACTGCTCGGCCGACTGGAGCGATCGCAACCCCGGCGTATTGGGAGACGACACATTGACCACAAAGTAGTCACCCAGCGCTTGCAAAAGCTGAAAGCTGCCCAGATAGTCGGCGGCGGCCTCATCCAGCGGCGTCACCTTCGATTTGCCCAGGTTGATTCCCAGCGGCATCGCAGCGTGAAGCTGGCCGCTTTTGCCTTCTGCCTTCTGCCGCAGCCGTAGCGCCAGCGCCTCAGCCCCTTGGTTGTTAAACCCCATGCGGTTGAGCACCGCTTGGTCATCCACTAGCCGAAACAGCCGCGGGCGCGGATTGCCCGGTTGGGCATAGCGTGTCACCGTGCCCAGTTCGGCAAAGCCAAAGCCAAAGGCCGGCCACACCCCCGCCGCTAGCCCATCTTTGTCAAACCCAGCCGCCAGCCCCATTGGGTTAGGAAAGGTCAGCCCCCACAGGGTTTGGGTCAGCAGCGGGTGATCGTAACTACAGGAATGCTGGAGCTGTTGATAAAGCCAGCGGTTAGGCAGGCGATCGCCCGTTTGATCCAGCCAATTCAGTAATTGCAGAGATTGCTGATGTAGCCACTCTGGGTCTGCCTTCAGCCCCGAAAACAGCAGCGGGCGCAGCGCAGTTTGATAAATATCCAAAGCGTCCGTCCAATACGCGAGTAATAATAGGGGTTTGTTGGCAGTCAGGTTACTAGCAGTGCAAGGCTGATTTGGTTCCCCCGCCGGTCGCTTCACCCGACCTATTCAGCCCAGTCGTTAAGGCAATGCATCACGCCACCCTTGACAGGGCATCTTAGGATAATACTAAACAGAAGCATGCAGTCAGTAGACTATCGCTTCGTTGATCAGGGATTGCACTATAGTTTAATGTTGCCAGTTTAATGTTGCACTTTAGTGTTGCAGTTGAGTATTGCACGGGGCGCGGTCAGGTGTGGTGAGTGGTTCAATGCTGCCGCACTAGGCTGGGTCAACTAAGATCGAGGTCACCAGAGCTCTGGGTCACCAAAGATCAACGTCACCGTGATCGGGTATCTACCATGACCAGACTGAGCAAGCCTGCGGACAAGCCGGAGCAAGGGGTGACATGGGGTCACAAAAGGAGCCTTCAGCTCACGAGAGACAATTAGTTGCGTTAGGACGGACTCTTCAAGCCTTGCGCGAAGGGGAAACAGTTGATGCGCTGGTGGAAGCGACCCTTGGTTACCTAGAGTCTGAGTTTGACTATGTGCTGACCTGGATTGGGCTCTACGAGCATTCTGATCACAAAATTCAAGGCAAGGGCGGCAAGACGCCCGGTGGCGATGTCGCCCTGCTCAAGCAGCGGATTACGCTCAACCCTGGCGATTTGTTTGAGCAGGTTGTGGTGCAGCAGCGGCCGCTCGGGGTGCCCGATCTGCGCGAAGAAACGCGGGCCGGCGACTGGCGCAAAGTTGCCCAAAAGATGAACGTGCAGGGCGCAATCATTTTTCCGATTCGCCATAAAGAGCAGTGTTTTGGCGTCACCATGCTGGGGTCTTCGCTGTGGGGAGTGTCTCCCCATTCCGACGAAAAAGCGCGGCTCTCGACGGTGCTGGGTAGCTTAGCGGCGGCCATCTACCAGATGGAGCAAGAAAACCGCCGCCAGCAAACCAAACGCCCCGATGAACCGCTGTTGGTGCTGCTGACCAAGTTGCGATCGCTACCCACACTCAAACAGCGGCTAGAGCTCGTCGTCACCGAAACCCAGCGCTTTATCGCTCCCAGCCGCACCAATATCTACTGGTTTGAGCCCCAGCAGCAATATTTTTGGCGACGCGTCAGCAGTAGCACCCTGCACGGCAACACCGACGAGCAGGCAATGGGGATCACCGCCCAAGAGATCAGCGGCTTTTATCAAACCCTGGCCGCCGACCAAGT
>DATNOW010000609.1:0-11415 GCA_036703515.1 Chroococcidiopsis sp. | reverse complement strand
ATAGGAGCGCACACATGTGCGTCCTCGCAGAAAATCAGGTCGATGGCAATTATTGGCTGTGTAATCCTAGGCACGATCTTAAACACATGGGCATAAACCGTGCGGCGCTGATGGGCGATCGCCTGGCGAAATCTAAAAACGATCCAACGATTTGAGAGGGCCAAATAGCAAATCTTTTCCGATCATGGGCGTGACTCCAACTGTCGCGATCGCCGCCACAGCCACCCGGCCGCCACCATCAGCGCGCTGTTGCCAAGCAGCGTTAGCGCGGCTTGTGCCGTTCCCAGCCAGGCCAAAGATGGCGCATTATCAAACCAGTGCCAGGTGCAAACACAGAGTGCGCTGCCCAACGCGGGCAGCATGGCGATCGCCATTCCTTTCCAGGCGGGATTTTGACGGATATCGGCATAAACCCAAACCAGCCCAATGGCGGTGATCCATTCCCCAACGCTGAGAATATGAATAATCCAAGTTGGCAGTGAAAGTGCATGCATGTTGCTTGCCTATTGCTAGCTTGCCTATTGCTTGACTTATTGCAATTTAACGGTTTGCCGTTAATTCGGCGATCACGGCGGCTACGGGCAAGATTTTGTCGGCGCGCCCAACGTTGGCCCCAGAGAAAATTAGTCCATTGGCAACGTCGCCCGCAGAAGCCTTGGCCAATGCCTGGAGGATGCAATAGGTCTGACGATTGTCTCGACAAAGGCAGTGTTCTAAACAATTGGCCACGCATCGCTGCTGGGCCGGTAAGGATGCGGCGATCGCCTGGTCTGCAAACCCGTTGCGCAGGGCGCGGGCCGGCTTGCCCACCGGGCTTGGCACCAACACCACATCCTCAGGGCGAGCCTGGAGATGGGCTTCTTTGTAGCGGCGATCGGCATCACACTCCTCGGTAGTAATAAACCGAGTCCCGACCTGCACACCGTTGGCACCCACGCTCAGCATGCGAGCGACATCATGGCGATCCCAAATGCCGCCGGCCGCAATCAGGGGAATATCGCTGCCCCACTGTTCCTGCAGGTAAGACCGAATTTTGGGAATCAACTGCTCAATCTGACCGTCAACGGCAACGCAGGTGCTGCCCACATGCCCGCCAACGGCTTGGGAGTTTTCTACAATCAGCGCGTCGGGTAAACGGTGGTAGTGCTGCTGCCAGGTTTGGCAAATGGTCTGAACTGCTTCTAAGCCGCACACCATCGGCACCAGCGCCACGTTAGGGTAATCTGCGGTGTAAGCCGGTAGATGCAAGGGCAACCCGGCGGCCGTAATGATCAGATTAGCTCCATTCGACGCAGCGGTTTTCGCCAAAACGGGATAGTCTCTGGTGGCAGTGAGAATATTGACCCCTAAAATACCGCAGGGGCTGATTTCTCGGGCTTTTTGCAGCTCATCGATCAGCGCCAGTTGGTTAGCTAAAAGGAAATGACCGCGTCTGGGCTGATCGTTGAAATAGGGGGAATCGAGCCCCAAACCCAAGGAGGAGATCACCCCCACTCCCCCTGCCTTGGCAACGGCTCCGGCTAAGCCGCCACCCGATACACGCACAGCCATTGCCCCCTGGACGATAGGGTAACGGGCTGTATGCCGCCCAATTTTGAGAGGAGTTAGCGATCGCAGCATAGAAGGTTGCTTAATAACTAAATAGCGATTTACAGATGATAGTACCTCTCGCCACGAAACTCAACCCAAAGTGACAAGACGGATCAGCTTCCTTCAAACAGCGCTACGGCCGCAAAGACCAAAAATAACGCGCCGCCCAAGCCCGTAATCGTCCGCTCTGAAATGCGCCCGGCAATGAGCTTGCCGCCGATGACCGCAATCAGGGCGCAGATCATATGCCCCGAAATTGCCCCAGCAATCACTCCATAGGGGTTGTTGGCGGCGGCTAAGGCGATGGTGGCAATCTGGGTGCGATCGCCCCACTCGGCAATAAAAGTCAGGATAAAGCTCTCGACAATCACAGCCCAGCTTGACTGATGCTGCTTTAGATTTTTTTCAGTCTGCTCAACTGCTGTTTTGGCCTCTTCAATCACTGCGCATTCTGCGGCTGGGGTCATGCGCCACGCGTCAATCAAAAGCTTGATGCCAAATCCCAAAAACAGCACAATTTCAGCGTAATGCAGATAGATGGGCGGCAGCAGCGATACCACTTGCCCCATCAGTACTGACAGGATAGTCATCGCTGCCAGTGCGGCCGCTACGCCAATAAACACTAGCCGCCGCGGATGGCGCATCGACATGACAACGGCAATAAAAAATGTTTTATCGCCTAGCTCAGAAATTGTGATTAAAACCAGCCCAGCCGTAAATGCAGTTAACATGCTCTCACTCTTCTCAGGATGTGTTGCGATATTCTGAGTGAGTTTGATGAGCGCCATAAACCCTCACCAAGCTCACGTCAGATGTGAACTCAGTGAAGGTCTCGCTTCTCAGTTTGCGGTGGTTTGGCGCGCACTCTGGGTGCAGTTGATTTGCCAAACCTTCTACCAAAAACTAACGTCCTAAGCCAGGCGATCGCCAGTATGTTGACTTAGGAAACTGCTCAGTAACGAGCAGCAGCTACTCCCCTTCAATCTTTTTGATTATTACAACAAATTCTCATTCACGCAATAGAAAAGATTACGGAAATTCAGACTTTAACTAATAGCTGTTTCATTTTTGATTCATTTTTGATTCATTTTTATTTCATTGTTTAATTAATCGACTGAGCGATTAAAAGTCGGCCTTAAACGCGACTAAAAAACCGAACTAAAATAGCCACTCAAGCTGAGAAACCTGCTGGATCTTGCTTAGATTGCAACTTTTGTGGCGGCGGTCGCTTCATCGCCCGTATTGGGCGTGCCGTGGGGTTCAATCAGCAACAAATGTGTTTCGACCTCTGCTCTAGGGCAATGGTCAACCCCTCGGGGCACAACATACAGTTCGCCTGGGCCAAGCTCGATGGTTTGATCGTGCAATTGAATAGTGAGCTTTCCCGATAGGACGAGAAAAAAATCGTCGGTGTCAGGATGGGAGTGCCAGTTAAACTCACCCAGCACTTTGACGACCATGACATCGTGACCGTTAAACGCCGCAATAATTTTGGGAGACCAATAGTCGTTAAATTGTTCTAACTTATCGTTGAGATTAATCGCGCTCACAAAATTCTCCTTAATTCTAGGGAAGGCTTTAGGGAAGGCTTTAGGGAAGGGAAGCTTGTTAGCCGTTTTTGGGGGCGCAGGGACAGTGGAAAAATGCTGCAAAGAGCCTTGCAAAGAACCCTGCAAAAATAGCTAAAAAAAGGCTGAAAGACTTGCTACAGCTCCATGGACAGGACTTTGTAAATAGGGCAGGTATTGCCGATTTTAGCGTCAATCTCTCAAAAGAAAATGGTTAGTCAAGAAAGATCAATGCAAAAAATGTATTACACGTTACGCTAGAGTATAGGTAATATAGAGGCAACTTAGCGCTGGATAAAGGTTTAGAGCCTCTATAAACTTTCACCGATTCCATATATTGGAGTGGTTAAAGCTTTAGATAGCGAGATAAATTATGCTACACTCGGCAAGCTTTATACTCTGTTCAGCGTTAATAAAGCATCCCTAAAGCCAGTTTTCCCTATAGTTACTCTCAAACTCATCACCATCAACCCACAGGAGAATCAGCCTTGGCTGCGTTTCAAGAAATTTTAGGTAAGAAGCAAGCAGAGCAGTTTTCTACATCAATGAATGTGCTAGTCGGTCATCTGGAAGCGCGGCAGCGGCAGTTGATTGCAGCACTGCAGGAAACATCAACCACTCTCGAAGTCTTTAAGCGACTGGGCAGCGCTGACAGCGCCTCATCCATCGAACCACTCACCTTGACGGCGATCGCCCAACTGGAACAGGCAGTAGTGCCCCAGCTACAGGCGATCGCAGGGCAGGCGGTGCAAGTTGCAGAAGTTCTTCCCATCGCTGAAACCGCTGTAGCAGAGCCTGCTGCAGTTGTCGTCCCCGAAGCCGAAGAGACTGAAATCGCTGAAGTGGACGAACCGGCACCCAGCGGCAAACGCGCTAAGAAAACCAAAACAACAGCCAAAGGTGGTGCGAAGTCTAGCGCTAAAGCCAGCCCAGCCCAGAAATATTCAACCTTCCATCCGCGTCGTTCGGTGTTGAAAGAGTTTGAAGGCAAAACGCTGCGGGAAGCGATTAGAATCATCCTCACCCGCCGAGCCAACGAAGCCCTCAGCATCAATGACGTCATGGATGAGCTGTATGGTAAAACCCTCAGCAAAGAGAGTTTCAAGGTGGCCAAATCGGTGGTCGTGGTGGAATTGTCGAAAGGGAAGTTAGCCAAACAGTGGTCTAGCGCCCCCGGTCAGCGCGGAGTTTACATTTTTACGACCTCCGACTCTGATTCAGACGCACAGGACGATTGAGAGTCTGTAGAATTTAGCCGCATTTCGCTATGAATTGCTGCATAGACATCCGTGTGAATGGAACGTTCTATTCACACGGATGTTTTGCTTAGGAAGCACGCACCCAAAATTACGCTCTGGGGGCATACATCATCACCCCAACGCCGACTAAGATAATCGCGGCTCCGAGCCAGTCGAGGCGATCGGGCATGATTTTATCAACCTGCCAGCCCCAAAAAATTGAAAGAATGATGAATATACCTCCGTAGGCCGCATAGGCCCGGCCAAAGTTGGCGGGTTGGAGCGTGGCCACAAAGCCGTAGGCGGTCAGCAAAATGGCACCCAGCAATGCTAACCAAGCATTGTTTCCTTCCCGCAGCCACAGCCAGATTAAGTAACCGCCGCCGATTTCGCAGAGACCGGCCACCACAAAAAACAATAGGGATAAAGAATGGGTCACAGCGATAGAAAATGAGTTACGACAGCTCTCGATCTAACGGTTGATCTTGCCAGGAACGCGGATCTTCTAGGGGTTCTAGGTGCGTGAAGGTATAGGTTCCAGGCAGCAGTCTGGCCATTTCCACTTCAATCTCTTCACAGATATCATGCCCTTGTTTCACCGTCCAATGGCCGGGCACTAAGACATGTAGAGAAACAAATCGCCGCGCCCCGGCCACTCGGGTTCTGATAGCGTGAAACTGAATGCCTTGGGGATCGTAGCCCGCCAAAAAATCTGTCAAAATGCGTTGTTCTGATAGCGGCATGGCTGTATCCAACAGCCCCAAACCCGTCTCGTGCAGTAACTTAAACCCTGCCCAGACAATATTGGCCGCTACCAGCAACGCAATAATCGGGTCTAGGATCAGCCAATGGGTAATGGGCACCAAAATCAAGCCTAAGAAGACTCCCGCAGAAGTCCAGACATCAGTGAGCAGATGGTGGGCGTCGGCGCGCAGGGTGATTGACCGCAGCCGCTTGCTGGCACGCAGCATGGCGATCGCCAGTCCACCATTGATGGCTGTGGCCACTAGCGACAGCCCCAAGCCAATACCCAGTTGCTCTAGGGGTTGGGGATGCAGCAAGCGATCCCAAGCGGCGATCGCAATACTGCCCGCCGCGACCAAAATCAAAGCTCCCTCGATGCCGCTGGAGAAATATTCTGCTTTGTAGTGCCCAAAGGCATGCTCCTCGTCTGGCGGCTTGGCGGCATAGGTCACAGCCCAGGTTGCGATAATGGCAGCGACTAAGTTGACGCAAGATTCTGCCGCATCTGAGAGCAACCCAACCGAGCCAGTGAGGAAGTAAGCGCCAGCCTTAAGGGCGATCGTCGCCAGCGCCGCTGCAATGGAGAGCAGCGTATAAAAACGAGCCGATGGATGTTGCATCGGTTTACCTTCAGAGTGATTCATTTAAGTGCGCCGCAACTTCCTGATAGAGGTTGGTGACATGACTATCGGCCAAACTGTAGTAGACATTGCGCCCTTCTTTGCGATAGGTTACCAATCGCATTGCGCGCAAGACCCGCAGTTGGTGCGACACAGCCGATTCTCCCATTTTTAGGGCAACGGCTAAATCACAAACACATAACTCTTGATTGGCTAGGGCAGACAGCAGGCGTAAGCGGTTGGGATCGGCTAATATTCCAAAAAACTCTGCCATCCGCTGAGCCTCTGGCATCAACAAAATATCGGGCTGCACTTGGCGCACCGTATCAAGATGTACCAGCGAAGTTTCACAGAGGGGAGTGTCTGCTGCTGGCGGTTGGGGCGGATTGGAGTGGCGTGATTTGGGCATAGGCATGGGCATGGGCAGGTGAGCAGCACTGTCTAGCGCTGGGGATCATGTAACGGATGGCGATCGCGTAGTTATCGTGTAACGAGTATCTGTAACTGCCGTCTGTGACTGTCGTCTGTTACGAGTATCTGTAACTGTCGTTTGCAACTGGCCTGTATACCGGGCCTGTATACCGGGCACGTGTAACGCGTCGTGTAACTAGTATAGAAACAAAAACGAGAATCATTCTATATATGAATATATATTCAGATATTTTATTGTTTGTTTTAGAATGGCAGGTATGACTCTGGTTTAGATATTGCGTTTTAAACAGCTATGGCTCAGACTCCTGCCCTTAAAACCCAGCGTATGCACATCGGCGGCATGGATTGCCAAAGCTGCGCGGGCAAAATCGAGACGCGCTTGCAGCAGTTGGCGGGTGTATCCGAAGTATCGGTCAGTGTTATCACTGAGCGGTTGACCGTTTCCTATAACCCCCAGCAGGTCAGCGAAGCCGAGATTCAAGCCCGCGTCAAAGCCCTCGGCTACAGCATTCAGCCAGAGCCATCCGCAACGCCGCAGGCGCTTGAGGCAACAGCAGGCGACATAGACTGTTCAGGCTGCGACAGCAAAATCACCCCCGGTCATTCTCACTCCCGCACTTCCCACTCCGGTCATTCCCACTCTCCCACCACCCACCCTCCCCATTCCCACTCTCCCACTTCCCACCCACCCACCACCCACTCTCCCGATTCCCATCATTTCCACGACTCCTTCAACCTCAAACAAGAACTGCCGGTGCTGCTAATTGTCACGGTGCTGTTTGCGCTGGGCTTGATTTTTGAGGAACCGCTGCACAATACTCCGGCCAGCCTGGGTGAATATGCCGTATTCATTCCGGCCTATCTAATCAGCGGTTGGTCAGTGTTGCAGACGGCCGGGCGCAATATTTTGCGGGGGCAGATGTTTGACGAAAACTTTTTGATGGCGATCGCCACTCTAGGGGCGATCGCCATCCACAAAATCCCCGAAGCGGTGGGGGTAATGGTGTTCTACAAAGTCGGTGAACTGTTTCAGTCAGCCGCAGTCAGTCGCTCTCGGCGTTCTATTCAATCGCTTTTAGAAATTCGCCCCGATGCCGCCAACCTGCAAACAAACGATGGCATTCGGGTCGTTGCTCCAGAACAGGTTCAGGTCGGAGACTGGATTGTGGTCAAACCCGGTGAGCGGGTGCCCCTCGACGGTACGGTTGTAGACGGTCGCTCGCAAGCAGACACCTCCGCCCTGACGGGTGAATCAGTGCCCCGTTCCATTCATACTGGTGAACCCGTGCTTGCAGGTATGATCAACCAGTCGGGAGTGTTAACGGTGCGCGTCACCAAGCGCTTTAGCGAATCGTCGATTGCCCGCATCCTCGATTTGGTTGAAAACGCCAGCAGCAAAAAGTCCACCACCGAGAAATTCATCACCCGTTTTGCCCAGCGCTACACGCCTATAGTCGTGTTCCTCTCCCTCGCTGTGGCCCTGCTGCCGCCGCTGGTGATCCCAGGGGCCACCCACGCCGAATGGGTCTATCGAGCCCTGATTTTGCTAGTGATTTCCTGCCCCTGCGGTTTGGTGATCAGTATTCCCTTGGGCTACTTTGGCGGCGTCGGCGGGGCCGCTAAACGGGGCATTTTGGTCAAAGGTTCGACCTTTCTCGATACCCTAGCGGCGGTAAAAACCGTTGTGTTTGACAAGACCGGCACATTGACCCAGGGCGTGTTTCAGGTAACTCACATCATGCCGCAAAACGGCTGGACACCCTCTGCATTGCTACAGCTAGCGGCCCTGGTTGAAACCCATTCCAACCATCCTATAGCCCAGTCGATTCGGGCTGCCTATGGTCAACCGATCGATCATTCCCAGGTGCATGACCAAGTGCGAGATTATGTTGAGCTAGCCGGCTATGGAGTGCAGGCTAACGTCAATGGGCAGATCGTGATGGCGGGTGGCGATCGCCTCCTCGACCGTGAAAGCCTGCTGCATCATGACACCCCAGATTTTAGGAATAACCCAGCAGAGAATCCAGAGAATTCCCCCTCTTTGCTCTCTCCCTCTCTCCCCCTTAGCGTCCATGGCACCGTTGTCCATATCGTGGTCGATCGGCAGTATGCCGGGCAGATCATCATTGCCGACCAGCTTAAAGCCGATGCGGTCGAAGCCGTACAGAGACTCAAAACCAACGGCATTCAGCAGACGGTGATGCTCACTGGCGATAACCCGGCCGCCGCCCAGCACATGGCCCAAGCAGTGGGGATCGATCGTGTCGTAGCCGATTTGCTGCCAGAAGGGAAAGTTGCGGCCCTAGAAGCGATTTTGGCACAGGCCCAGCCTGGCGAGAAAGTTGCCTTTGTAGGAGATGGCATCAACGATGCCCCCGTCTTGGCCAGGGCCGATGTTGGCATTGCAATGGGAGCCTTGGGGGCCGATGCAGCGATCGAAACGGCCGATGTGGTGCTGATGACCGATGCCCCGACCAAAGTCGTAGAAGCGATTCAGATTGGGCGTAAGACGCTGCGAATTGTATGGCAGAACATCATTTTTGCCATGGCTATCAAGGGGCTGTTTATTGCACTTGGCATTTTTGGCGTGGCCACGATGTGGGAAGCCGTTTTTGCCGATATGGGAGTTGCCCTAATGGCGATTGTTAACGCCATGCGGGTGCTGCGATAACGCCCGCTATTGAATTTGCTCAAGATAAAACAACGTTTGTTCATAGCTGTCGCGATCGCCCGCCTGCTGAAATAATTCTGCTGCGGTTTGCAAATCGCTAATGGCGCTGCTGGTGTTGCCCGTTTGCACATGCAATAAGCCCCGATTGCCATAGGCCTCAGCCAAGTTAGGCTCTAGCTGGATAGCTTGGCTAAAATCTGCGATCGCCGCAGCCACATTGCCTTGGGCCGTGTGCACCTTACCTCGGTTATAGTAGGCGTTGGTAAAATCTGGATTGACTGCGATCGCCTGATCTAAGTCCGCGATCGCCGCTGCAAAGTTACCCATCTCGGCATATACGATTGCTCGATTGTTGTAGGCTTCAGCATAGTGGGGATCAATCTCTAGGGCTGCGGTTAGATCGGTCATGGCTCCCTGCATGTCACCGATGTCAGAACGGGCCTCACCTCGGTTGTAGATAGCTTGGGCATTGTTAGGGTCAAGCTGCACCGCCTGTTCAAAATTGGCGATCGCCTGCTGATGATCGCCTAAATCGTGATAGGCCAGCCCACGGTGGATATAGGCATCGGTATAACTCGGGTTAACCTCAATAGCACGGGTGTAAGCGAGAATCGCCCCCGTAAAATTGCCTTCTCTGGCATGGGCTTGTCCCTGATTAAATAGCTCGACAGCGCTATCTTGGGTTGTTGTGGGCTGAGCTGCATCAGCCTGCATCTGAGGCATAATCACGGCGATCAGAGTCATGGTTCCAAGCAGCGGGACGATCCTATTAAAAAACTTCATGGCCTAGTTTCTCCCATCCGTTGGTTCTATTTTGGCGCAACAGCAGCAGTCTTCATCTGTCTTTGTATATGTTTTCGTATACGTCTTTGGATCACTTATCTTGAAATTATTTATCTTGAGATCACTTATCTCGATACTAGAAACTATCCAGAAACTTTCCCACGACGCCCAGCTATACAATGTTGAGGGACAATGTTGAGGGCATCTTTGAACCCTTTTTCACCACGAAAGCGCCGGGTCACGGCACGGGGCTAGGGCTACCTACGGTGTATCGGATTGTCAAAAATCACAATGGCTTTATTGAGCTATCGAGCCAAGAGGGTCTTGGCACTCAGTTTCGCATCTACTTATCGGCGATCGCGTCCCCTTTAGCGCCTGCCAACGCGTTCCTGGGCACCCCGTCACTTGCCACGTTGTCACCTGTCACGCTAACCCCTGTGAACCTACCTGTGAACCCAACAGAAACGCTGCCCCAATCGGCTACTCTGCCTGATCCCAATCCAGCGCCTGAAGGAATAGACCTATGAGCAGTAGTCAAAAGATCGAAGCAGTTTATCAACGGGCGGCATTGCTACGGCAGTATGCGATCGCATCCTCACCAGAGCCTAATCAGCTAGAGGACGCTCTGCAAGCGCTCAGTTTTGTTTTAGAAGAATTGCAAACCTCAGAGGATGAGCTGCGTCAGCAAAATCAGCTTTTGTTGGCCACCCGTGCCCAGGTTGAAGCCGAAAAAAAACGCTATCAAGAACTTTTCCACCTCGCGCCTGATGGCTATTTGGTCACCGATGGACGCGGTGTGATCCAAGAAGCCAATGCGGCGATCGCCCGGATGCTTAAGGTGTCGGCTAACTATCTGATCGGCAAACCGATGTCAATCTTTATGACAGAAGCCGATCGCCCAGCTTTTTATAACGCCTTGATGAGCGCCAATCGTGCCTCTGTATCAGAGCAGCTGATCAGTCGAACTTGGGAAATTCAAATGCTGTCTCCCCAAGACTCGCCGCTGGCGATCTCCGTTACGCTATCTGTCACTAACGATGGAGTTAGCGGGGGTCTGCGTTTGTTGTGGATGCTGCACGATATTACTCCACAGCAGCACAGAACTCAGCTCTTAGAAAACCTCAACACTGAGTTAGAACATCAAGCTCAAGAGCAAATCCTCACCTCAATCCAGGCCCAAGAGCAGGCAGAAGCCGCTCAACAGTCTAAAAGCGAGTTGCTTGCTACGATTAGCTATGAGTTGCGTACTGCGCTGCATACCATTTTGGGGCTGTCTGAACTATTGCAAAGCGAAACAGTGGGTAAGCTCAACATGCCACAAAAGCGGGCGATCGCCACAGTGCAAAACAGCGGCAACTACCTGCTCAAGTTGCTTAACAGTATTAAATAGCGCTATTTAATCAGTAGATCTTTGAAAAAGAAACCACCTGCTAGCTTCGACTGCGCTCAGCTAGCTCGCACCCTGAGCGAATTCGGAAGGCAGCTCGCACCCTGAGCGGAGCCGCCGGTTAGCTCACACCCTGAGCGAAGTCGAAGGGTAGAATCTTTCCTAAGAATCGCCTGAGTGCTACGTAGCACTAGATTGCACCGCTGCATTGCCCCACGGCTAATGGCGGAAGTTTGCTGGGTCTTGGTCGCGGCGATGTTTGACGGGGATCGGTGGCCCCTGCTGATCTCCGACGGCGGCGGCGGTGGCTTCGAGGGCGTCGCGCAGCCGTTTGGCGGCATAGATCGACATATCACGAGGCACGTTAATGCGATCGCGCAGA
>DATNOW010000608.1:0-11176 GCA_036703515.1 Chroococcidiopsis sp. | reverse complement strand
GGGCTGACTTTGGGGCCAATGAAGGTTTAGTTTTATTTGAAACCGCAGAACCCCTAGCGCAACGGGCCGATCGCCTGGTGAAGCAAAAGCTGCTGCCGCTGATCATTATTGATGAATCGGAAGACGACCGGATTAGTCTGTCGCTGCTCCAGTTTCCCCTGTGGCTGGCGATCGCTGGCGATCCCATGAACCCAACGCTCTATTAGTACAGTTCAAAGAAGCATCCATAGCAAAAGGGCGCAGTTTTAATCAAACTGCGCCCTTTTGCTGGCTCGTTGGCTAAATCGTTCGCAGACGGCTAAACTTTCTGCACTCTCAGCAGTCGAGAATCGAGCAGCCGATCCATCCAGCCTTCTAGGTAGACGCGATTTTCTTGCTGTTGGCTAGGGTCGGTCGTATCCGCAGGATTGGGCATTAAGCCTAAAATCGCGGCAGTGGTGACGCAAAACATCGATTTCTGAAAGCTGAGGCAAATTTTCACCCGTAGGTCATCATCTCCCCGCAGCTCTCCAAGATAGATCTGATGCAAATAATCAGGTAAGAAGTGCCGCATATCCTGCATCAGCAGCGTTGGCGGAATGCCCGCTCCACCGATGGGCAAGGGGTCAGCAAAGAGCGCCCCATAGTTAAAATCGGCCTGATTATAGGAAATCTGCTGGGCTTGGGCGTTGTAGGAAACAGTGCCAAAAAACGGAAAGGAGCGGAAAAACACGGCCTCGACGTAGGGCACGGCCGTATCTTGCAAAAAGGTCAGCCCGGCTGAGGCGGGGATGATGTCATACACTTTCCCGTCGATAGTAACGGAGTAGGTGATGGGCACTGCCGCCGCGTTTACCAATCCAGCTTTAACGTGATCGACTACCGCTGCAATCGACTGGATCTCACCCCGATCGTAGCGATCGGAAAGCTCCAGAAACATCGCGCTCATGATCTTCCAGAACTGTCCAAGGGCGCTGTAATAGCACAAAACCCGAATTTGCTCGGGCAAAAACTGCGGAAATAGCTGAGACAGTCCGCGCATGACAAAATTTGAGCGCAGCTTAGCCTGAATCGCCGTATTCGCCCGCTGGGTAAACTCTTCGCTGTCGAGGTAGGTGTCTAAGCCGCCACCGCCATGCCAAAACATCGCCTTCATGCAATATTCGGCAAATTCGTAGTTAATCCGATCGTGCCACCAGTGGCGCAGCAAGGTTTTAACCGATAGGTCGTGGTTAAAGTATTTGAAAAACGGAAACAGCACCAAAAACTGATGGTCAGCGATAAAGGTGAGATTGCGCCAGTAAGCATCTAAAACGACGCCGTAGCTTTTTAGAATGCCCACGACTTCGGTTACATTCTCTCGACTCTCAGGCAGCAGCGCGCCGCCCGTTTCAAGCCGATAAACGATATCCGCCAGAGGATGGGTTGAGGGGTTTGGAGACGGTTTTGGAATTGAACTGACCATCGTGTGCAACAGGATAAGAATGGATGCGGGGGCAATCAGGGATATAAGGGCGGGCGGGAAAGGGGGATTTTCCCGCGAGTCCCTAAGGATGACTAGAGCAACGGCGGTTAAAGGGCTTGAACGGCGGCCTCTGCATTCGGTTTTAAGGGCAACGCAGAAACAGGCTGGTCAGCGACAGCAGGTTGCAGCGGCAGCTTAGCAACGTGGGGTACGACTACAGTGGTTTTGGGCTTAACATCAATGCCCATGGCGGCTGTGGTTTGCTCACTCCAGCGCATTAGCCAGTTGGGCTGTAGCCCTAGACAGATCACCAGCAGAGTCACAAGCACCGAGGGAATGCGATCGCGCCAGTAGACGGGAGGCAAGTTCGATAAGGTATCGGGCAACCGACCAAAAAACACGCGGTTGATCAAATTGAGGAAATAGACGGCGGTTAGCCCCGTGCCCAACATCGACAGCAGCGTTTGCACCGGGAACACCTCGAAACTGCCGCGATAGACGACAAATTCTGCCACAAACCCGATCATGCCAGGAATCCCAGCGCTGGCCATCACCCCCACTACCATCAAGCTGCCGATTAGGGGCAGACCGCGCTCAGGGGCCAGCAAACCGCGCAGCACGTTAATATCGCGGGTTCCGGTTTTGGCGTAGACCACGCCTACCAATAAGAACAGCAGCGCTGAAATTAGACCGTGGCTAATCATCTGCGCTACGGCCCCAATCAGACTAAGAGGTGTAGCGGCGGCCGCTGCCAGCAGTACGTAGCCCATGTGCCCAACGGAGCTATAGGCCACCACCTTTTTCAGGTCTGTTTGGGCGATCGCCGCTAGGGAACCGTACAGCACGCTAACCACGGCCAACGACGCTAGCCAAGGGGCGATCGCCTGCCATGCATCGGGGAATAACCCTAGGCCAAACCGCAGCAGCCCGTAGGTGCCCAGTTTCAGCAATACCCCAGCCAGCAGCACCGACGTTGGCGTTGATGCTTCCACGTGGGCATCGGGCAGCCAGGTGTGCAGTGGCACAATCGGAATTTTGATGCCAAAACCCACCAGCAGCGTGATTAGCAAGATCACCTGAGTGCCCAAGGGCAGGGTATGCGATCGCAACACCTCAAAGTCAAAGCTCGACAGCCCACTCAGCAGCGACAGCCCAAAGAAAGCGGCCAGCAGCAGCACCCCGGAGGTGGCGGTATAGATCAAAAACTTGGTGGCTGCATACCCCCGACGGGCTCCGCCCCAAATCGCGATCAGCAGATAAAGCGGAATCAGCTCCAGCTCATAAAACAGGAAGAACAGAATCAGGTTTTGGGCCAAAAATGCCCCTGCCACCGCCGCCTGTAAAACCAGCAGCAGCGTGTAATAAAGCCGGGGACGGCTGATCTGGCGATCGCTGCTGTAGATCGACACCCAAACCAGCAGACTATTAATCATCAGCAGCGGCAGCGATAGCCCATCGACACTAAGCTGATAGCTCAACCCCAACTGCTCAATCCACGGCAGCGACTCGCGAAACTGTAGCCCCGCCTGGGTAGGATCGAACTGCACAAACAGCACAATCGTCCACAGCAAGACACCCGTCGAAACGGCCAATGCGGCCTGGCGAGCAGCCTGCGCCGACTGAAAAACCGGCAGCAGCAAAATTAACCCAACGCCCAAAAGGGGTGCCCAAACAAATGCGCTTAACATTCCGTGATTCAACTCCCTACGGCAACGTGGCAGACGGATAGGTGAGGATATCTGGATTGAGCATCGTCCAACTGATGACGGCAACCCCTAGCACCACACCAAAAAATACAGTCAACAGGTAATGTCGAGACTGGCCGGAAATGGTGTACTTCAACCCCTCTCCGCTAAAAATTGAAGCAACGCCCACCGCGTTAACCAAGCCATCTACCACATAGCGATCAAACCAAGCCGTCAATCGCGAGCCCTGGACAACCCCAAGCACCACGCTAATCCGGTAGAGACGTTCAACCCAAAAATCATGGGCCAGCAGGTCTTGGAGCGGTGCCCAAACCTGCTTGGCAGGACTATTGATCGAAGTCGGGAAAATATACAGGAGGGAGCCCAAAGCACACCCCACAGCGCCCGATGCTGCTAGCAGCGCCGCCAAAATCAGCTCAATGCCATCCAGGCTAGGGGCCACCTGCCAGCGCACCAGCATGACCGGCACCAGCAGCGCAATAATCACCATGGAGAGCATCGGTACGGCCATCAGCCAGGGCACCTCCGGTGCGCGACGGGTCTTGGCCTTGCGCTCTCCGGCAAAGACTAAGCCATAGACGCGGGCAAAGTTGAAGGCCGTCAAACCATTGACCAAGACCAACACTCCGACCACCCACGGTGCGATCGCCCAGAGCTGACTGCTCCAAGACAGCATCGACCAAAAACAGCCCAGGGGAACCAGGGCCACCGACGACAAACCTGCCACAATAAAGGCCGTGCTCGTGCCCGGCATCCGCCCCGCCAAGCCGCCCATTTCGCGCAGGTCTTGGGTGCTTGTCGTCATGATCACCGAACCAATACTCATAAACAGTAGGGCTTTGGCGATCGCATGAGTAAACAAGAACAGCAGCGCAATCTCACTCTGCTGCATGCCCACGGCAATAAAAACCAGCCCCAGATAGGCACTGGTGGAATGGGAGAAAGTCCGCTTAATATCCACCTGGGCGATCGCCACCAGCGGCGTGCCGATGGCCGTGATTGTGCCCAAAACAACCAGCGTTTGTAGAGATATGGGCGACAGGGCTAGCACCGGCTGCAGCTTAATTAAAATGTAGGCTCCAGACGCTACCACCACCGAATTTCGCAAAATCGATGCCGGGTTGGGCCCTTCCATGGCCTCATCGAGCCACAGGTTGAGGGGAAACTGGGCACATTTGCCGGTCGGCCCCGCAATCAGCGCCAATCCCACTAAGGCTGCGGTCATCGGTGCCAGGGTGGCCGTCTGCGACCAGGCGCTGAGATCAGAAAAATCTAGACTGCCCGCTAACGTAGAGAGCGCAACTACCCCCATCAGCAGCAGTAAATCCCCCACCCGCTTCGTCAAAAAGGCATCGCGAGCCGCAGTTACCACCAGCGGTTGGGCATACCAAAAGCCCACCAGCAAATAGGTGGAGAGGGTCAACATTTCCAGCAGCGCGTAGCTTAAAAACAGAGAATCGCTCAAGGCGATCGCACTCATCGCCGCCTCGAAAAACCCCATCAGCGCATAAAACCGAGACAGAGCCCAGTCTTTTTCTAGATACCCGAGGGCGTAGACCTGGGCCAAGACGCTGAGCCCTGCTACCACCACCGATGCGCCAACGCTCACCCGAGAGACTTCGAGCGTAAACGACAGGTTCAGCCCTGCTACATTCAGCCACTTCACTAAAATCGAGGCGGGAGGCTGATACCACACTGATTGCAGCAACACAATGCTGTGAATCAGCGCAAACACCGTCATTAATATGTTGAAGTAAGCGGCCGGTCGAGGCCCTGTCCGACGGATCAACCCCACTGACCACGGCAGGGTCAGCACCGCACCGACGAGACCATAAATTGGGACCCACCAGCTTGACTGAAGCAGGGATAGAGTCATCGCGATCGCCTTTACTTTAGATGTTACAAGGCCGATAGAAGCCCAAACCTAAGCTCTACTCGGCACCCTATTGATATTTTCGCTAGGCTGTCTAACCTAGAAGCCGCAAGCCTCCTCAGAGGAAACTCCGGCTCAGGCTTTACGTCGGCCACGCACCTGAGAAGCCTGCAAACAACTGTAACAATTTGCGCTGCCGTTGTGAACCGATAAAAGCCTCTGTAAGCAGGAGGTTGACAGTCGTTTACAAAACGAAAACTAGCGAATACAGACGCAATTAATCTTAGTTTTTTAATCTAAATGAATGGTAGCATCTCTACCTGACGCCTACGACGAAGACAGCAGAAAAGGCGATTGACACTGTCCTTATTGCCCCACTGCCCTTATGAGCAAGCTGCCCTCACGCTCAACATCAACTGAAGCAGCCAACTAACGCCAAAATTGCGATCGCCTCTCAGGGCATGCGCTCCTCACAAAACTCCATAGAATAGTGAGCAAACACCGTCGATCGCTAAAAACATTTGTAACGTTTCTAAAACAATCGTTTTCATGTCAATCAAAGCACAACGATTAATATCAAAAAAAGACGGTTTAAAGCGAAATAAATGGATTGGTTAATGCATTTTTATTTTTAGGATATTCAATCTCTGAAATACTGAATATTAACCTGATTTATCTAGCACTGCCGTCAGTCACTCGTGTTCTAAAACAGCATGATTATAAATGTCTTATGAATGCTATGATCAAAGATTATTAATCGGATCAGAGGCCTTTTCTAAGTTTTGGAATGTTCCAGTCTAGATCGCTTTAAATACCCGTCGTTTGTTTGACGTCATATTAAAGTCAAGGAATTTAAGTCAAGGAATTAATCCACTGCACTCATTGCCGTTAGTCCGCTAAGACAATCTCGTGTGGATATTGCTTGAAATTCACGTAAACTAACGAAGCGGTGTTAAGTAAGGCAGCATGCCTGGCTTGGGCATAGCCTGTCCTGAGGGCGAGCAATGGTGGATGGCCTTGGGCTGCCGTGCAAAAGCAACCTGCCTAGACAAGTCTTCTGTGATAGGGAGTCTTGACGGACGGGGGTGTTGTGGTGAGTTAATCAGGTGGGTCGGTCAGGTCGGTCAAGGGATGGTTAATCGCACAATTTAGGGCTATCCACGGGTTGCAAAAGTCCCCAAAGCGTGCTTAGCGAGCAGTCAAAGTCGGTTCGATCGGTGTCCCAGCACTCGGTTTTCTAGTTCCCAGTTATATAGCTTTGGTTTATGACCGATATTAGAAACAATCGTCCTAGATTATATTGCAAAGCCATAGGAGCCCCTGTATTCTTATGAATGGGAATTCTAAGGTGCTTTTTGAGAGTCGATAATGGCTTTCTCCGTCGCATTTTTTATCAGCACTTTTATTGCTGATTGATGAGATTTTATTTGCGAATTAAAGTTTTTCTCTTGCAGGAGATGATGTAATGCCGATTGCTGTTGGAATGATTGAAACCAAGGGTTTTCCTGCGGTCGTAGAAGCCGCAGATGCCATGGTCAAAGCTGCCCGAGTCACCCTCGTTGGATATGAGAAGATCGGCAGCGGCCGGGTCACGGTGATCGTGCGGGGAGATGTCTCCGAGGTGCAAGCCTCTGTTGCCGCAGGCGTTGAAAACGTCAAACGCGTCAATGGTGGTGAAGTGCTATCGACCCACATCATTGCTCGTCCTCACGAGAATCTCGAATATGTTCTGCCCATCCGCTACACCGAAGCGGTAGAACAGTTTCGTAGCTAGGCTTGGAGGGTTTTTACCTCTCTAAGGTGCTGAATGGCGATCGCCCCTCAGCGCATTGAAGTTCAATCGCGATCATGGTTCAAAACAGTTAACTGGAAGGGAGAAAACAATGGCAATCGCAGTTGGAATGGTTGAAACGCTAGGCTTCCCCGCTGTCGTAGAAGCAGCAGACGCCATGGTTAAAGCCGCTCGCGTTACCCTCGTTGGGTACGAAAAAATCGGTAGCGGTCGCGTTACCGTTATCGTTCGTGGCGACGTTTCTGAAGTTCAGGCTTCTGTTGCGGCTGGCATTGAAAACGTGAAGCGCGTCAACGGTGGTCAAGTGCTTTCCACCCACATCATTGCTCGCCCCCACGAAAACCTAGAGTACGTGTTGCCCATCCGCTACACCGAAGCCGTCGAAGCATTCCGTGAAAGCGTCAGCGGTATCCGTCCTATCAGCCGTTCGTAGAGTCCGATGCAAATCGCTAAAGTTTGCGGCACAGTTGTTAGCACTCAAAAGGAACCGAGCCTTAGGGGCGTAAAATTTCTCCTAGTGCAGTTCCTCAATGAAGAAGGTGAGCCTGTATCAGACTACGAAGTGGCAGCCGACAGCATTGGCGCAGGGATCAACGAGTGGGTTTTAGTCAGCCGGGGCAGCGCTGCTCGTCAGTCGCCCAGCAATGAGTCCCGCCCATTGGATGCGCTCGTGATCGGAATTATTGATACCGTTAGTGTCGATAACCGCCGTCTCTACAGCAAGCGAGACCAAGATCGGTAGCTCGCTTCTGAGTCTTCCTTCAGTCTGCACAATAGCCAATCGTGATTGATCGTTGTGATCGATTATCGTGATCGATCAGAGTGATTGATTGTTGCGGTTTCTGGCAATGTGGAAGCGAGGAAGGCTCAGGCTGCTCTTCAGCTAGAGTTGCTAGTTTGCATGAGTATTTTGCGCAGGCGGATATATTTTCGTTAGATAACGCATTTTCTACAATACGGCAAACCGCTGCATCCCCCTGTGTGCTAGAGATCCAGGCGATTTAGGGGATATGCAAATTTTACAACTGTATACAAAACAAGCGCATTGAGCTAAGGATTCTGCCAGCCGTCTGCATGAATATCGTGCAGCCCTGGTAGTCTTTTGCACCTGTTGTTTTTACATCAGGGCTTTATATGTTCGGGAGATTCAGTTAGGGGAAACGAATCTATGGCAGGTCGTGGCACCATAGCTCCTCCCACTCCGTGGTCGAAGAGCCTAGCGCAACCCAAGATTCATGAAACAGCGTATGTGCATTCCTTTTCAAACATTATTGGGGATGTACATGTTGGTGCAAATGTGCTGATTGCTCCAGGGACTTCTATCCGTGCGGACGAGGGAGGTCCTTTTCATGTGGGTGAGGGAAGCAGCGTCCAAGATGGTGCGGTTATCCACGGGCTAGAGCAGGGAGGCGTCATTGGCGAGGATGGTCAACACTACTCAGTGTGGATTGGCAGCAATGCGTCTATCACTCACCTAGCGTTGGTTCATGGGCCAGCTTACATAGGAGACGACTGCTTTATCGGCTTTCGTTCAACAGTTTTTAATGCACGGGTGGGGCGCGGATCCATTGTGATGATGCACGCGCTCGTCCAGGATGTGGAAATTCCGCCGGGGAAGTATGTTCCCTCTGGTGCCATCATCACCACACAGCAGCAAGCCGATCGTTTGCCTGATGTTCAGTCAGTCGACGCCAAGTTTGTCGCCCACGTGATGGGAATCAGAAATGGGCTGAGATCTGGCTATCACTACGCGGAAGATGTTGCTGACATCAAGCCAATTCATAATGACATGGAGGGAACTCGTAACGTGGCACGTTCTACTTATAACTTTGGCTCTGGCGGCGGTGGCCGCTTAGGTGCTGACGTGGTTGACCAAGTGCGTCAGCTGTTGGCACGGGGATACCGGATCGCGACCGAGCATGCCGATGCCCGTCGTTTTCGTACTAGTTCTTGGCAGAGTTGTTCGCCCATTGCGGCCAACCGAGAAGCAGAAGTGTTGTCTGCGCTCGAAACTTGCTTGGCTGAGCACAACGGTGAATATGTCCGCCTGTTTGGCATCGACACAAAGCTAAAGCAGCGGGTTGGCGAAGCAATTATTCAGCGTCCAGGTGGTGTTGCGGGCGGCAACGGCACAGCGTCTGCGCCTCGTCCCTCCTATAGCGCCCCGAGCAACGCTGGGGCCCCGGCGGCCGGCGGTTTGACGCCAGAGGTTGTGGCTCAAGTGCGGCAAATGGTCGCCCAAGGCTATCGCGTGGCGGCCGAATATGCTGATGCACGTCGGTTCCAGACCAGTTCGTGGAAGTCTTGTGCTGCAATCCAGAGCAACCGGGAGTCAGACATCCTGGCAACGCTCCAGTCGTGCTTGGCCGAACATAGCGGTGAGTATGTCCGGATTTATGGCGTAGATACTAAATCCAAGCGACGCGTTGCGGAAAGCATCGTGCAGCGTCCGGGTGACAAGGCTCCAGCAGCGGGCGGCTATGTTCCCAGCGCCAGTTCGAGTGCGGGCGTTAGCAATGGTCGCAGTGCTGCCGTGGGCAGCGGGCGGCTGAGCAAAGAAGCCGTTGAAGCGGTGCGCAGCTTGCTGGCACGCGGGCTTAAGATTGGCTCCGAACATGCCGATACCCGTCGTTTCCAAACGAGTTCGTGGCACACCTGCTCCCCGATCCAGGGCACCCGTGAGTCGGATGTGCTAGCGGCGCTAGAGGCCTGTATTGCTGAGCATGCGGGTGAGTATGTCCGAGTCTATGGAATTGATACAGCATCGAAGCGGCGCGTCTCCGATACCATCATCCAGAGACCGTAGGTGGTTGCTTAAATGCCTTGGTCGTCCCAGCCTGCACGCGGTGATATCGCCTACATCGTCTATGGTGATGTGACTGTTGATGAGACGGCCGCGATCGCCCCTGGAGTGTTGCTTCAGGCCGATCCAGGTAGCCGATTGGTGATTGCTGCGGGAGTATCGATTGGCATGGGGGCTATTCTCCATGCCAATCAAGGTACCTTAGAGATCGGGGCAGAGGCCGTCATTGGCGCATCCGCACTGATTATTGGCGGCGGTCGGATTGGCGATCGCGCCTGTATTGGCGCATCATCCACGTTGGTTCACTGCTCAGTTGCCCCCAATCAGGTAATTGCGGCTAACACCGTGCTTCAGGGCATAGAAGAGGGTGGGCTGTTAGCCGATAGGCGCGACGATGAGGATATCGAGCCAGATATTCAGCAGAATACAGAAAAAAATCTAGAGCGGGATACAGAAAAAAATACAGAGGGCGGTACGAAAGGCTATACAGAAGGCGATCGCCCCCCTGATACCATTAACGCCGCACCATCGTCCCCACCATCGCCCCCGCCATCACTCGATACTTCACAGAATCAGAACGGATCAGCCCCTTCCTCCTCGCCCGCAAGCTTGCCGTCCCGCAGCCACGTTTATGGATTTGCCCAGTTTGAACAACTCGTGACCTCGCTGTTTCCCCATCGGCAGGCGCTTGCGCCTTCACCTGCGCCAGAGGATACGCCCCCCGAAAGCACGGCTTGAGGAATTTTAGGTTATGCTGAACCGATTGGGGCGACTGAAAGGCTAATAGGGTTTCACAATGGAATCACAGACCAACGGCAGCATCCCGTCTAACGCAGCGACCGGGCGATCGCGAGATTTTAGTGACTCTGCCCTGGGCATGGTTTCGACCCAAAGCTTTCCGGCCATTGTCGGCACTGCTGACATGATGCTGAAATCGGCCAGCGTTACTCTGGTTGGCTATGAAAAAATTGGCAACGGTTACTGTACGGCCGTCGTGCGGGGTGGCCTATCCGATGTGCGAATTGCTGTCGAAGTGGGGGCGCAAACCGCCGAACAGTTTGGGCAGTTAGTGTCAAAGTCAGTGATTCCGCGACCGTTGGGCAATCTGGATGCTGTGCTGCCGATTGGCAGTCGCCTGGCCGCCCTTGTCGAGCATCGCGGCTATAGTCGCCTCAGCAATTTGGCGATCGGATTACTCGAAACGCGCGGTTTCCCGGCCATGGTAGGGGCGGCCGATGCCATGCTGAAGGCAGCCGATGTGCAGCTTGCGGCCTATGAAACCATTGGGGATGGGCTGTGTACAGCGATCATTCGCGGCTATGTGTCGGATGTCACCATGGCGATCGAAGCCGGTATGCATGAGGCCGAGCGCATCGGTGAACTGCACGCCATTATGGTGATTCCCCGTCCGCTGGATGATTTGGAAGATACGTTGCCGGTAGCCAGCTGCTGGCTGGATCAGCCCTTGTCACTGCCGCTATCGATCAAAGAAACGCAGACAGAACTAGTCGAAGTCCAAACCGAGATGCCCCAAATTGCGGCCAGCACAGTAGAGCTG
>DATNOW010000607.1:0-2699 GCA_036703515.1 Chroococcidiopsis sp. | reverse complement strand
GCTGGGGCGATCCGCTGCTGGCGCAGCGCATTAGACAGCGTCGTGGCGATCGCCTCTTGACCCACCAGTTCCCCAAAGGTCTGGGGGCGATATTTGTGATGGAGCGGCTCGTAAGTCATGAACGCACAGCAGAATCGATCATGGATTGAATGTTGCGAGATTAAATGTTGCGCTAGTGTCGCATGGGTTCTGCATCGGTGTTGCTGACTATAGCAAGCTTCAGAACTGGAAACGCAGCTTTATCGGGCCGGGGGGCAATAGTATAGCGCCCTACCTTTACTAGGGTAACCTGAGCATCCTCAAGACGCAGAATGCTCTGAATCCAGAATCTCTGTCGTTCGACGAAATGATTCGCTAAGATGCAAAAGGATTTTTGCGGCTCGTCAGCCGTTAGGGCCAACGTAACCGAATCGTAGAACGCAGCATTATGTCAGAACAACGAGCCTCGCGGCGATCGCGCAACACCCTCAAAGAACGCATTCTCAGCCAGATTTGGCTGACGATTCCGGTTGGGATAATTGTGGTGGTGGCCGTATTGGCCATTATCAATCGGCCGCGCTCGACACCCATCACCACCGAATCGCCCTACGCAGGCACCCCCTCGGCCGACGCATCGGGTAGCCCATCACCCAACCCCATGCAGTCGAGCGCAGGCACCGTAGGGTTAATCGAAGAATTTACCGTCACCACACCGGGTGAAATTTTGCCCGATCGTCCGGCCGATACTGTTTTGCCGGGTAAAGCCTTCCCCGATCTGGGACGCAAGCACGTGCCCGGTGTCGATCGCATCACCTACAATTCCAACCCGCCGACCTCGGGGCCGCACCATGCCGTTTGGGCCAAGTGGGGCATTTATGAACAGGCTCCTATGGATGAACAGCTTGTCCATAACCTAGAGCATGGCGGCGTCATCGTCAGCTATGACCCCGCTCAGATTTCGGGCGAAACCCTAGAGCAGCTTAAGGCCCAGGTGCGTGAGCTGAGCAAAATCAACCCCCGCATTATCCTCACCCCCCGCCAAAATTTTGATGGGGCGATCGCCCTAACCGCATGGGGCTATCTGCAAACGCTCGATGGCTATGATGCTGCAGCGATCAAGACGTTTTATGATGCCTTCATCGCCCGCGCCCCCGAAAGCACCCGGGGCCAATGTCCGGGCTAATGTCCGGGCTAATGTCCGGGCTAATGATCATCGCGGTTGATTGAACGGGCAACTCTACAGCCGGATGTCTTGGTTGGGACGCACCCTAATTTCAGGTTCTCTGTAGGGGCACACCGATGTGCGCCCTTGTTTTTGCGCCCTAATTTCATTCAAATCCCCACCAGGGCCGCCCCGATCACCCCCGCCGAATCCCCCAACTGATGTTGCACACTCGGCGTCTCAAAGCCGTCGCTAAACACGCAGTTGGCTACCGCCGCCACGCCCAAACTATAGAGTTCATCGATATTAGAGACCCCACCCCCCAACACCACGAGATCGGGATCGAGGATATTGATCACGTTGGCCAGCGATCGCCCAAAGTGCCGAAAAAACGCCTGCATCACCGCCACCGCATTGGGTTCGCCCTGGCGATAGCGCTGCACTATCTCGGTCAACGGCGGGCGATCGCCGCCCCTATCGGCATAGCGCTGCTCTAAACCGCCGCCGCTAATCAACGTTTCCACACAGCCGCGCTGCCCACACCAGCACTGTGGCCCGTTGGGATCAATGCTGCTGTGCCCCCATTCCCCCGCGATCGCCCGCCGCCCCGCGAGCACCTCCCCCCGATAGACAATCCCGCCGCCACAGCCGGTACCCATAATCACGCCAAAGACCAGCTCATGCCCCCTGCCTGCCCCTTGCAGCGCTTCTGCGATGGCAAAGCAGTTGGCATCATTGTGGATGGCGATCGGGTGCTGCAAGCACCGTTCCAAATCCTGGTGCAGCGGTTTGTGGTTGAGGCAGAGAGTATTGGAGTTTTTGAGCAGCCCGGTCTTGGGTGAAATCGCGCCGGGGGTGCCAATGCCGAGGCTGTGGTCAGCGCCCTCGATCTGGGCCACCATCTGGTCATAGAGTGACTTCACCCGTCCCAGAATGTGTTCATAGCCCAAGTCGCGCTGGGTGGCGAGGCGATCGCGAAACAGAATGCGCCCGCTGGCATCCAGCACGATTCCCTCAATTTTGGTGCCGCCCAAATCCAGTCCACATCGAAACATCTGCACAGCCGCGATCGCAGTTCTCCCCTATTGCCACCAAAATTCTGGTTCCCGCCAACAGCAAGCGAGACTCCTAGGATCGCCGTCAACTACCGAGGCTCAGAATCGTTTCTTCAATCGTGTTTTGAATCACCTGGCGCTGCTCGGTATCGTAGCCCCAGCGGTCGAGAAATGCTTTGTAGTCGCCTTGCCCTGTGGCAGCCGTTTCATGGAGCTGCTGCGCTTTTTGGGTGACTTCGGGCAACTGCACCCGCTGGATAAGCTGAATGGTGCGCGATCGCACCCGATCGGAGCCCTCCGCCATCGTTTCATCCTCGTTGCGACGATGGGCGATCGCCATTGCCGACGACATCGCCAAATTCTTCACCAGCAGCTCCGATACCACAGCCGGAGAGGATTTCAAGCCCCGAACCACGGCTTCACTGGGATGATCGGCCGGGGATTCTTCAATGCTGAGATAGGTAACTAAAAAGCCCCGCGCCCCATTTTCAGTTGCTGCCAAT
>DATNOW010000606.1:0-3444 GCA_036703515.1 Chroococcidiopsis sp. | reverse complement strand
AATCAACAGAGGCTTGAATCAGCGCACTGAATAACCTAGTGCACTGAATAACCTAGTGCAGCGTCAAGGCTAAAAATTAGGGCAAGTGTAGGTTGGGTAGAACGTAGTGAAACCCAACAGATTCAAGGGTTTTGTTGGGTTACGCTATCGCTAACCCAACCTACAAATTTAGCTTTGACTAAGCACTAGCCATATTTCTCCCTTCGGCTGGTGAGCTTGGGGTCACTGAGTTTTGTCTAAATGCCGAACCACTCCGGTTGGTGAGCTTGCCGAACTACTCCCCAAACGCTTTACCCAGCAAAAAGGCGGATAGGTTGATCCTTTGGGTCAACCTATCCGCCTTTTTGAGTATTGTCGTGGCCGTTAGCGCCCTGATTCTTAGCGCACGGTCAGCAGGAAGCGACCGCGCCCTGAGCTATCGTAGGCATTGGCAAAAACGCGGTAGGTGCCGTTAGCAGGCAAGGTGATGACCAGCTCTGAATTGAGGCATCCAGGGGTGGCTGATGTGCAAGAATCATCATTTTGGTCTAACACCTGCCCGTCGGGGCCAAACACAATCAGGTAGGGATCAAACTCGTTGCTCTCTAGCCGAATGGTGACCTGCTGCCCCTGCCGGCCCTGAAACGAATATTCTTCATAGCGGCTGTTGTCATCGGGCAACACCTGCGAGTTAGCCCCTAGCGCCCCTTCTTCGCGCAGCAAAAAGCCGCTAGGGGTTTGGGGGCGAGAGACAGGGGTGGCAACGTTGCCGCCAGAGCCAGCGTTAACCTGTAGACTATAGGCCCCCACTTCACCAGCGGTGTAGGAGTTGGCTAGGACGGTGTAGGTGCCGCTCGTCGGTAGCGTGGTGGTGATGCGGGCATTGGTGCCACCGCCGCTGTCATCGTCTTGCAGCAGGTTTTCGCCGTTGGGGGCCAGCAAGATCAGGTAAGAGTCAACTTGGCCGCTGCTCATGGTGATGTCGATTTGCTGCCCGGCCCGGCCTTCAAAGGTGTAGGCATCAAAATAGCTGTCGTCTGCCGGTAAGACGTTGCTTTCGGAAGTTAAGCGCCCTTGGACGGCTGCGCCGAGGGTAATCGGCTGGGCCGGGTTGGCCATGCCAGCGGCGGGCCCAATCTGAGCGGTTTGGGCGGCGCGCCCTTCGCGGACGGCGGCCAGGAACGGTTGCAGCCGGTCGACGGGAATAGCAAAGCCGATGCCGATGTTGCCAGAGTTATCGCCGGTCGTAAAGATGGCGGTGTTGACCCCAATCAGTTGGCCTTGACCGTTGAGCAACGGCCCGCCAGAGTTGCCGGGGTTGATCGCGGCGTCGGTTTGAATGAGCCCGCGGTCGGGATCGACACGGCTGACGATGCCAATGGTGAGGGTGCCCTGAAATCGGCCGAAGGGATTGCCAATGGCAAAGGCGCGCTGACCCACCTGCACGGAGTTAGCTGGAGCGATGCTGATGGTGGGGAGGTTGCGCCCACCCCGAATGCGGACAGCGGCGAGGTCAAGCCCTGGATCCCCAAACCCGATTACATCGGCCTGATATTCGGTACCGTCGGCGGCGGTGACGGTAACGGTGCGTTCTTCGCCGACGACGTGGGCGTTGGTGAGTACGAGCCCATCCGCAGAAATGATGCTGCCGCTGCCGGTGGCGGTGCCTGCACGAATCGAGACAACGGCTGGCCCGGCCAGTTGATAAACGCGGACGTTGACTTCTTCTTCGGCATCTTGGGCAAGGGCACGGTGGCTCACGATCTGCCCGTCGGGGCGGAGGCTGAGCAGATCGATCGGGCTGATGGCGTTGAGGGCAGTAAGCCCGGTGGTCATTCCTAACACGACAAAGCCTGAGGTGGCCAGGCGAATCAATTTGGTGTTCATGCGTTGACTGTGGTGATGGTTCCTACAGGAGCGGTGGGGTGATATTCAGGGATGACAGGACCGATCGGAAGCCGATTTCCTTTACAGCTCTATTTTGCCAATTCCGGATGCCAGTTTTGGTTGAGAACTGCTGTTATTTGTTGCAAAACAACAACATTCACGAAATTCCCACGAAATTCCCATAGATGCAGGGGAAGGGTTCGATACAGTGAGGGCAGGGATCACTGGCCAGTAGATGCTGGAGGGTCTGTCTGACTGCGGAGGTTTAGTTTGATTTTCGCAACGATTTTCGCAACGGAGCCGCGAACCGTGATCGGTTGCTCCCCTATGATCTATACAGTGCCCACTACACGTTTCCAATGTACGTTTACGCATTTTTGCCGAGTTCTGTTGTCCCCCTCGATTTGCCCGATGGGATTGAGTCGACTGTCCAGTTGATTACGGAGGCTGGACTGAGTGCTGCGGTGGAAGAGGGCTTAAACCTAGAGCATTTGCAGCAAAGCGACAATCGCTTGATGCAGGCGGTGCTGCTGCACGATCGCGTCATCCGTGAGCTGTTTAGCCAGACGGCGCTGCTGCCGCTCAGGTTTGGTACGCACTTTGTCTCGAAGGAGGCGCTGGTGTCTCATCTGCAAGCCAATGGGCGCAATTACCTGGAGCTGTTGCACCATCTGGCGGATAAGGCAGAGTATACGCTCAAGCTGACGCCGCTTGACCCGCCGGAGGAGGAGGAGGTGACGCCGGAGGGCCGCGGTCGCGACTATTTTTTGGCCAAGAAGCGTCGATTTCAGGCGTTTCAAGACTATAAGCAGCAGCAGCAGGATGAGCTAGAGCAGATTAAGGAGGCGATCGCCCAGCGGTATCCTGGGGCCGTTTATAGTGCGGTCAAAGATGACGTTGAGCGGGTGCATTTGTTTGTGCCACGGCGTCTGGAAGGGTCGCTGCTGGAGCAGTTGGGTGAGTGGCAGGGGCGATCGCCTCACTGGCAGGTGGAGCTGAGCGAGGCGCTGCCGCCCTATCATTTTGTCTAAATTTGTCTGAATTTATCGAAAGCGCTTTACCCTTCACCCTTTACCCTTCACCCTTTACAAACCGTCTCCAAGCAGGCAAGATGCCTGCACCACCCCTTCGCCCTCTTCTACATATCCAGGCATTCTATGACCGATCGCGATCGCGCCCCGATGATTGGCATCACGACCTATGGCCGCAATGAGAAGGCCGAATTTCATCTCTATGCGGCCTATATTGATGCAGTGCGGCGGGCGGGCGGCATTCCGGTGCTGTTTCCGCCGGGTGAACCCCAGGGCGATCGCCTGCTGGCGACGGTGGATGGGCTGCTGCTGACGGGGGGTGGCGATATCCACCCTGACCGCTATGATGGCGCGCTGCATCCGACGATCTATCGGCTAGATGCGGAGCGTGACGACTTTGAGCTGGGGCTGGCTAAGCTGGCGCTGCGGTCAGGGCTGGCGCTGTTGGGGATTTGTCGAGGGTTGCAGGTGTTGAGTGTGGCTAGCGGCGGCACGTTGCTGCCCCATGTGCCGGATGTGTTTGGGGAGGCGGTGGCCCATCGTGAAG
>DATNOW010000605.1:0-5190 GCA_036703515.1 Chroococcidiopsis sp. | reverse complement strand
CCAAGCCCTGGCCATGACCCAGGAAGGCTCTGAGAAATTTGGCGTCAAGACCATCTCCGATATGGCGGCCAAGGCCAGCGAACTGGTGATGATTGGCCCACCCGAGTTTCAAGAGCGCGAAGACGGCTTGCCCGGCATCAAAGCGGTGTATGGCAACTTTGAGCTGAAGGACTATAAAGCAGTTGATCCAGGGCTGCGCTACAAGGGTCTGGTCGATGGCGAAGCCGATGTGTCGGTGGCTTTTGGCACCGATGGCGAAGTCAGCGCCTTTAATCTGGTTTTGCTAGAAGACGACAAGAAGCTGTTCCCGCCTTACCAAATCGCCCCCGTTGTCCGTCAAGAAGTGCTGGATGCCAATCCCCAAATTGCAGAGGCACTCAACGCCTTAGCGCCAAAGCTAACGGATGCCACCATGCAGCGGCTGAATTATGAAGTCAGCGGCAAGCAGCGCGAACCGGCCGATGTCGCGAAGGAGTTTCTCACCCAGGAAGGCTTGATCTAGCGGTGATATTCAGGGCTATTCACGAATAGTCAACAGCAGTCGATGCTCTCAGGCAAATTAGGCTGTGGGTTGTTAGACTGCCTGAAGATTGGTAACTCCTATAGGGCGCACGGCGGTGCGCCCCTACGGTAGGTGGGTGATTTAATACCAGGGCGCACGGCGGTGCGCCCCTACGGTAGATGGGCAACTAGTACCAGGGCGCACGGCGGTGCGCCCCTATGGTAGGTGGGTGATTCAATACCAGGGCGCACGGCAGTGCGCCCCTATGGTAGGTGGGTGATTCAATACCAGGGCGCACGGCGGTGCGCCCCTACGGTAGGTGGGTGCCTGAATACTAGGGCGCACGGCGGTGCGCCCCTACGATTAATTTTCGGCGTTTGGTCTGATGCCGATTTAAAACCTGGATGGCTATCAACTCGTGAGTGCAATCAGTTTTGAGCAAGTTTCGCTACGGTTTCCGGGTGCGCCTCGTCCAGCGGTTGATGGGGTGAGTTGTGCGATCGCTACGGGCAAACTTGTGGTGATTTTGGGGCCGTCGGGCTGCGGCAAAACGACGCTGCTCAAAATGGTCAATCGGTTGTATGAGCCATCCTCTGGCACGATCACCCTCAACGGCATGGATATCCGCCGGGCCAAGGTGACTAAACTGCGCCAGCAGATTGGCTATGTCATTCAGCAGTCGGGCCTGTTTCCTCACATGACGGTGGCCCAAAATATTGCCGTCGTTCCCAAGCTCTTGGGCTGGGCTCGACCTAAAATCCAGGCGCGGGTCAATGAACTGCTCGATCTCGTCGAGCTATCGCCTGAAGACTATCGCGATCGCTACCCGGCCCAGCTATCGGGTGGGCAGCAGCAGCGGGTGGGCTTGGCTCGGGCCTTGGCTGGCGACCCGCAGGTGATGCTGATGGATGAACCCTTTGGGGCGATCGACGCGATCACTCGCACCAGTCTGCAAGACGAGATCTTGCGACTGCAACGCCAGCTCCAAAAAACGATTTTGTTTGTCTCCCACGATGTCGAAGAAGCGCTGCGGCTAGCGGATCAAATTTTGATCATGCGCAACGGGCAGATTGTCCAATTTGACACGCCGTTTCAGATTTTGACCCAGCCTGCCGATGACTTTGTCCGCGACTTAGTTGGAGCCGACGACATGGTGCGCCAACTGGGGCTGCTGCGGGTGGAAACGGCCATGGTGGCCGTGCCGGAGGGCTATTATCCCAACGGTGAACCGGCGATCGCCCGCAGTGAAAGTTTGCGCCAAGCCCTCTCGCTGATTTTGCGCACGGGTGCCCAAAAACTCACCGTCGTTGACGATGGTCAAGCCGTGGGGCTATTGACCCTAGAGCACATCCGCGATTCGGCCCGACCCGATCGGGCCACGGCTCACTCGTCGTAGCTGCCCATGATCTACATTCTCAAAAATCCAGCAATCGTGTGGGCGCTATTGCTCGACCACCTGCAAATGACCTGCCTGACCCTAGTGCTAGCGGTGATGGTGGCGCTGCCCCTAGCGCTGTTAATTACCCGCGTGCGCTGGCTGACAGTGCCTGTTTTAGGCGGATTGGGGATTCTCTACACGGTGCCCAGCTTGGCATTGATTATCTTGCTGATCCCGCTGTTTGGGCTGAATGCACGCTCGGTGATTGTGGCGATGGTGATCTACACCCAGGTGATTTTAGTCCGCAGTTTATCGGTGGGGCTGCGAGCCATCAGCCCAGCGATTTTGGAAGCGGCCACAGGCATGGGCATGAATGCCTGGCAGCGGTGGTGGCAGATTCAAGTGCCGCTGATTTTGCCGATCTTTTTGGCCGGGCTGCGGCTGGCAGCGGTGGTGGCGATCGCGATCGCGACGATTGGGGCCAAGTTTGGCGCAGGCGGGCTGGGCACGCTGTTGTTTGACGGCATTGCCCAAACCGGACGCTACGACAAAATCTGGGCCGGGGCGATCGCCGTTTCGCTGCTAGCGTTTGCCCTCAACGGGCTGCTGCTGGCGATGGAATGGGCCACTAGCCCCAGCCGCAAGCTCCGTCAACCCGTGAGGCGATCGCGGGTTGACGCTATGAAAACGACTGGACATTGAGTTGATAATCTGCCGTTGGGATCAACCGCCAGCTCGTATCGCCCGTCAGCTCTAAAACATAGTCGTGATATTCCAACAGGCTGGGTCGATGGCCAACGCTGACAAAGGTGATGCCTTTTGCCTTGAGCTGTGTGTAGAGCGATCGCTCGTTGGTCAGATCAAGGGCGCTGGTGGCTTCATCGAGGATGGCATAGCGGGGTTGACTGAGCAGTAAGCGGGCAAAGGCTAGGCGCTGCTGTTCCCCCAGCGAGAGAATGTCGTCCCAGTCTAGCTCGGCGTCAAAGCCGCCTAAGCGTTTGGGCAGCTCTTCGAGGTTGACTTGGGCCAGGGCACTGCATAGCTCAGCCTCCGTCACATCGCGATCGGTGGTGGGATACATCAACTGCTCGCGCAGGGTGCCCAGCACCATGTAGGGGCGCTGGGGCAAGAACATCATGTCAGCTAAAGACGGCCGGACGATGCGTCCGGTGCCGTTATCCCACAGTCCGGCGATCGCCCGCAGCAGTGAGCTTTTGCCAGCACCGCTATGCCCCACAATCACTAGCCCTTGACCAGCACTGACAGTGGCCGACAGGTCGCTCACCAAAGTGCGCTGCCCCTTGGGAGTCAGCAGGGTGATGTGCTCTAGGGCAATCCGGCCGTCTTCCACCGTGTCGATGGCGGTTTGACCGGGGGCGAGGGCGGCGCTTTCGTCGTCGAGGGCTTCGACAAAGGTTTCTAGACGGTTGATGCCAGCGGCAAATTCACTCAGCTGATTGATTTGGCTAACAAGAATGGCAAAGGCTTCAAAAATTTGGCCAAAGGCAAAGTTGGCCTGGGTCATATCGCCAAATTCGATCTCGCCCGCAAAGTAGCGCGGAGCCAAGATCACGTAGGGCAAAATGTAGGTGGCGTAGCGATAGGGGGTTCTAAAAAAAGCCAGATTTCGCTGCCAGCCGATCAGAAAATTAAAGTTGCGTAACACTTCCACAAACCGTCGCAGCAGTTGCCCTTGTTCTTGGCCTTCGCCTTGATAAAAAGCAATCGACTCGGCGTTGTCGCGGACATGAACCAGCCCATAGCGGAAGTTGGCTTCTTGGCGCAGTTGGTTGAAGTTGAGGGCGATTAGCTTTTTGCCCCAGACTGTAACGATCCACGTCCCCACGATGGCGTAGCCAATCAGAAAAACAGCGAGGAATTTAGACAGCGACCAGAGAATGCCGCTAAACGAAAGCACGTCAATCACAGAGCCCAGAATGATCAGTAAAAAGCTCAAGCTGGTGACGGTAAAGGAGTTAATGTCTTGGGCGATCCGCTGGTCGGGGTTATCGATGTCTTCGTTGCTGTTGATTTCGTAGTAAGCGCGATTTTGGAAGTAGCGCTTGAGAAATCGTTGCGTCATCCATTCGCGCCAGCGCAGACCTAAGAGCGACTGGACGTAGTTGTAATAAACCACAAAGGGTGTGGCGATCGCAAAAATGCCTGCGTAGACAAAAAAGTATCGCCAGAATGTGGCGCTTTCTTTTTTAGCCAAGGCGGTTGTGAAGTAGTTGCCGCCAAAGCTAATCACAACGTTCATGCCGCTCACGCAGAGCAATAGCAGCAGCAGCACGCCCAAAAACACCCACTGCGGCCAGCGCGGCACGACCTGATTGCGGGCCAGATAAAAGGCGATCGCCGGGATTATGAAGGCTGCTGCAATGCCGGCCATACCCGGCTTAGAGGTAAACAGCTGCACCAAGGACACCAGCCCACCAGCGGTTTCTGCCATCACCGCCGGGAAAAAGTGGTTGAGCGCTAGCGTCGCAGCGCTGACAATCACCACCAGGATGGCAAACAAAAAGATGAGGAGCGACAGCAGCAGCAAGAAAAAGATTTTGCCGCTGCCTCGCCCTGTGGGATACCAGTAAGGTTGGGCGATCGCCACAAACCGATTCCAAAGTTGCAGATCAAATCGGTTTAAGCGTCCGACAGCATTGCTAGCCGAGGGGGATGCGGTCATTCAGTTCACTCGCTTTTTGCAGTACTTAAAATCTAGGGTAGGAACAACGACAGATGAATGAGGCATGGGCTGACTAGGCAAAATCGCCAATACCCAACAATTGCCCTATTCTAGAGCACCAGACTGCAACTCGGGCCGCGGCCTAATCAGGATAGCGTGGCTGTGTCCTGATACCATAGCGGTGGTTCTAGCGGGGACGCAGCGGCTCATGGCAGAGATTAAAACCCGATCAGTAGCGATCGCCAATGGCAGCACCAGTGGCAGCACCAGTGGCAGCACCAATGACAGTGCCAGTGGCAGCACCAATGGCAGTTTGCAGATTGCGGCCTACCTGGCCGAACCGGTTGCAGCGGGGCCATACCCTGGCGTGATCGTCATCCAGGAGGTGTTTGGGGTCAATGCCCATATTCGCGCCGTGACCGAACGGCTGGCCCAGGACGGCTATGTGGCGATCGCCCCGGCTATCTATCAGCGCACCGCACCGGATTTTGAGGTAGGCTACAGCGACGAAGAACTGAAGCTAGGGCGCTACCACAAGGAGCTTACCCGTGCCGATCAGCTGCTCAGCGACATTCAGGCGGCAGCCGATTATCTCAAGGCCATGCCCACGGTCAACGCCAACGCCAT
>DATNOW010000604.1:0-2420 GCA_036703515.1 Chroococcidiopsis sp. | reverse complement strand
ATTTCACCCATCACCGCTACGCACGCTTCTCAGTATTTGTTTATTCCATTAGCAGATTGTCATCTTGTGTCGCTGCCGTGCAGTCAGAGATGGCGATCGCATCGATCCAATCGGATCGAAGTTAGTGCTTCGAGGTTTTAGAGCTAGGAGCCATCGCTCTCTTAATGGGAGTGATTGCAGCTCTGTCGCTAACAGACGAGTAGACGGCATATTTGGCGGAATAGCTGACAGCATACTTGATGAATTCCGCGCTCATTCTGCGATTCGGATTCACCGCCCGACCACAACCTGAATAGGGATGTTTGCAAAATGTTGGATGCGGCCTAAATTGCCCTCCTGTCCCTCCACATTTTGAGCGGAATCGGGTTCAACGTTGCCCTCAATCAATCGATCCTTTAGAAACGCTGCGCGAGATCGATTGAGGGGTGAGCCGCATTGGATACGTTTTCAGCTTGCTCTGATCTGCCAAGTCCCCGGCGCGAGAATGACGTACTTAAATTTAATACTCCTCCTCTCCGGCTGACTGTTTCTGACAGTTTGGTCTCTTGGTCGTCCCATTCTCGTTCCGGCGATTTGGCAGATCGCCCCTTTCATTTTTGCTCTCTCACGTGTGCGGCTTGACTGGCTGCTTGACTTGCGTTTTTTCTGCGTTTTTTCATTGTTGCTTTCAGCCCCAGCTGAGGCGCGATTTTGCATCCTCCCCTAGGACTCCTGCCATGATTAGTACCCCCGTGATTAATCGGGCTCCACTCCATTCCCCCGAGTTGCAACCCGGACAAACGTTGATTGCACTGCTTGATCAAGGCTGCGATCGCTATCCCAACGATCAGGCCCTCAACCAGTGGCAGCGGCGGGCGTGGCAACCCCTAAGCAATACTGACTTTCGCCAAGCCGTCGAGGAATGTGCCCTAGGGTTGCGATTGCTTGGAGTAGAGCGAGGCGATCGCATTGCGTTGGTGATGCACAGCGACTTGGGGTTTGGGCTGGTGGATTTGGGCAGCCTGCTGGCGGGCTTAGTGACTGTGCCCATCGACCTGACCCAGACCATCGAAAATATCCTGTTCATTTTGCATCACACCGAGGCCCGTGTCTTGGTGGTATCGACCATGGCGCTACTTGATCAGGTGATGCCCTACCTGGCCGGTGCGCCCCACTTGCAATGGGTAATCGTGGGCGAAGTGCCCGCCGACTGGGACGCCACCCGCGCCCAGATTACGGATCATGCCGCTGCTCCTGCTCTCGATAGTGTCGAAATTCCCCATCCCAGCAACGCCTGTCTGCAAATTCCCCACTTTTTAGCCGAACCGCATGCGGTGCCAGCCCACAGCCCGGCCGTTTTGCCCCAGTGTGTGCGGCTATTGTCCCTTGACGAGGTGCGCCAACGAGGGCGGCAGCAGTGGTCGCAGCCTGCGCTGACTGCACTAAGGCAGGCGATCGCCCCCGACGACCTCGCTACCATCGTCTACATTGCCAGCGAAACCCAGCGCCCCAAGGGGGTGATGCTCAGCCACGCCAACATTAGCGCCGATATCCTCTCAGCCTTTGCCAGCCAGCCCAACCTAGAGACCGGGGCCAACGAATCAGCCCTGCTGTTTTTGCCACTGACCCACATCTTTGCCCGCGCCTTTTTCTATGGACACCTAGCCTATGGGCATAGCCTTTATTTTTCAGACCCCAACCACGTCGTCAAGCACCTGCAATCCGTGCGCCCCACGATTTTAATCACCGTACCGCGCCTGCTCGAAAAAGTGTGCGATCGCATCCTCGAACAGGGGCAGCGGCTCAGCCGCTTTGATGGTGCGGTGTTTCGCTGGGCGCTGAAGTTAGCCCAGCGCTATCAGCTAGGGCAGCCAATCTCACGGCTGTATGCCTTGCAGCTACAGCTCGCCGATCGCCTCGTCTTTGCCAAATGGCGCGCCGTATTTGGCGATCGCATCAAAGCCGTCATCAGCGGCGGAGCCGCCCTACGCGCCGACATCGCCAACCTGTTTTCTGCCGCAGGCATTCCCCTGCTGCAAGGCTACGGGCTCACCGAAACCAGCGCCGTACTGTGCTACACCCGTGGGCATTACAACCGTGCAGGCACCGTTGGCGTCCCCATCCCCGGCGTCGAGATCCGCCTAGCCGACGATGGCGAAATCTGGGTGCGATCGCCCTTCGTCATGCAAGGTTACTACCGCGACCCAGAAGCCACCCAGCGCGTCTTAGACCCCGACGGCTGGCTCCACACCGGCGACCTTGGCACCCTTTCCGCCGACGGCTTCCTCCAGATTACCGGCGTCAAAAAGTCCTTATTTAAACTCTCCACCGGCAAATACGTCTCCTCCCTGCCCCTCGAACAAGAGCTAGAGCGATCGTCCCTCATTTCCCACGCGATCGCCGTTGGAGCCAACCACAAATTTTGCGGCATGTTGATTTTC
>DATNOW010000603.1:0-4657 GCA_036703515.1 Chroococcidiopsis sp. | reverse complement strand
ATCTTTTTCCTCGGTATAGAGGGCTTCAAGTTTCTTGTCTTTGAACCGGAACCTCACCTCACCCCTCCTCGATCGCTGTGGTGATTTCGGATCATGTTACCGCATCAATTCGGCTTTGGGGTGAATCACTGAATCTAGTTTAATAGATCTCTACAAAAAAGTGTACAAATTATTGCCACTCTATTGATTTACAAAAAACAGAAAGTTTATCACCTGTTGCGTCAATGCTCTGGGTTGGGTGCATAAACTAAGACGGGGACTCGTTTGTAGGCAGGGATACCTGATTTGGGGTCAGTGGGGGCGCTAAAGATAGCGTTAACTTCCGGGTAGAACATGAAAGCCGCGCCGGGGCGGATGGGGCCGGTGATGATTTCGATGTTGTCTAGGTGGCCGGCGTTGCCTTTGACGGTGACGCGTTGGTGGTTGCGGAGTCCGGCTTGGCTGATGTCGGCGGCGTTCATTAGGATGCAGTGGCGGTGGGGCATCCCGCGATAGCGATCGCCTTCTTGATAAACGACGGTGTTGTGTTGCGCGTAGCTGCGCCCGGTGACGAGGGCGACGACGATGCCAGAAGTAGAACTAGAAGTAGAGTCGGGAATGCCAAAACTAGCGGCGGTGGGTAATTGCAGGGTAGGCAATGGGGTGGGGAACATCGTGGCCAGTCCTGACGGGGTAGGGAAGGTGGGCGTGTTGAAGATGCGATCGCCGATGGTAAATTCTTGCTGGGTGCTGTCGATGTGGGCCATGGCGGCAAAGCCAGGAATCGTCTGGGCAATGAGCTGGCGGACATAGCGGGGGTCTTGCAGCTTGCGCCAGTCGATCGGATGTTCTCCATGGAGGCGATGGGCTAATTCGGCTAGAAATTCGACTTCGGAGATTAGGTCGGCGTCGTGAAGATGAGTTTTGCCGGGTTCATTGAGCCGCACAAAGTTGTTGCCCGATTCGGTGGTGGTGCGATGGGGGTTCTCGAAGCGATTGAAGACGGGGATGATAATGGTGTTATTGCGGGCTAGACCGTGGAAGTGGCCGAGGTTGGGTTTGGTGGCTAGGTAGAGGATGGTGTCGATGTTGCCAAGGGCGCGTTGGGCTTGGTTGAGGTCGGGGCTGGCGGCGTAGAGGTTGCCGCCGAGGCAGAGTAGGGCATCGACCTGGCCGGCATCGGCGGCGGTGATCAGGTCGCGGGCGCGGTAGCCGGGGACGCGGCTGAGCGATCGCCCCAGTAGGGTTTCTAAGGCCGTCTGGATTTCGGGGCGTAGGGGGTTGGTCACGCCCATCGAGCCAAATCCCTGGACATTGGAATGGCCACGAATCGGCATGGTGCCGCTACCGGGTTTACCCGCATTGCCGGTCAGCAGGGCGGTGTTGGCGATCGCATAGATCGTCTCAACGCCGTTTTCGTGCTGGGTTGCACCCATCGCCCAGGCAAAAACAACCCCAGGCGATCGCCCAATGATGTCGGCGGCGGCGATAATCTGCGGCTGAGAGACGCCGCAGGTGTCGATAATGGTTGACCAGGGCGTGTTGCGAGCTTGCTCGACCACGGCTTCCCAGCCGGTGGTGTGGGCGCGGAGGTAGTCGTAGTCGATGCGATCGGCTTCGAGCAGCGCCTTTTGGATGCCGACTAGTAGGGCGACATCGCTGCCGGGGATGGGCTGCAAGTAGAGTGAGGCAATATCGCTGCCCTGCAATAGCGAAGTCAGCGGATAGGCAGGCGAGGCAAATTTGACAAGACCCGCCTCGACCATGGGGTTAATCACAATCACCGTGCCGCCGCGATCGCGCAGTTGGATCAGCTCATTCATCAAGCGGGGATGGTTGGCGGGCGCATTGGAGCCAATCAGGACAACGCAGTCGGCTTGCTTGAGACCTTCTAAATCAACCATGGAAGTGCCAGAACCAAACATGGCCTTGAGCCCAACGGTGGACGGCACATGGCAAAGATCCGAACAATCGGCCAGATGGTTGGAGTCCAAGGCCCGCATCATCAATTGCAGCAAAAAGGCCGCCTCATTGGACGATCGCCCCGAACTATAGGAGGCGACGCGTTCGGGCGGATGCTGGAAAGCCGCAGTCGCAATGGCATAGATCTCATCCCAGCCAATCCGCTCATAGTGAGAACCGCCCGCCCGCAAAATCAGCGGCACGCTCAGCCGCCCGAGCCGATCGGCTTCCATTGACGTGAGCTGTTGCAGTTCAGCAATGCTGTGGCGGGCAAAAAACGGCAGCGGCACGGCGGGCTGTAGCTCAGCGGCGATCGCCTCGACGCTTTTCATGCAGCGCTGCATGGGCTCATCTAGCTCATTGCGAAAGCCACCCCTTTGCCCACCCGTACCCCACGCACAGGAGAGACAGGCGCTTTTATGGGTGAGGGTTTGCCATAGCTTAGCCCCCTGGGGAGACAGCGTTTTTTTGGCCCAATAGCCGACCACGGGCAGCCCACCGCCCATGGTCGGCGTATCGTCGTCGGGTAAGGCTTTATCGTTAACAGCAGAATCGACGTTAACAGCGGGATCGGACGGAGGGAACGCAGTCATAGGGTGGATGGGGGAGGGAGCGAAAGGCTATGGTAGTAGCCGGGGTCTTGGGCCATGCCAACTGGAGGTCAACTTATTGTCAACTATAGCGATCGCCACTTTGATCAGGCCGGCTTCCCCGTTAGATTACACCCTTAGAAATAGAGCGTTGATAGCCGTGCTCAATAGCGCCGAGGAAGGTTAAACCCTAATGTATTGGTTTCTTACCGTTTTGTTATGGCTGATCCAACTGATATGCCTGGGGCTACTGTGGGCGAGCTGCTTCCCCGGCGTATTAGGTGAAATTGGCTTTATTGTCCTATTGCTGCTTTTTGGTGTCTTTTCTACTCTGGGGGGGCTGCTCCTGATTTTAATCGCGCTGGGAATCGGGCTATTGATCTGGCGTAACCGTCAGCAGCAAGCTCACAGCGCAAGTGATAGAACTCAGCTGCCACGCCGCCGCCGCTACCCCAAACGACTGGCGATCGCCACTGCCCTTACCCTACTCGTTACTGCGGTTTTGCTATGGCTCAATCTGCCGCAGGTTTTAGCGTTTTCCCTTTCTCGCCCTGCTTTTGACAAGTTTGTCGCCAATACTGAGCAAATCACACGCCTCTGTGCCGATCCCTACTCTGAACCGCAGGTTTCACAACAGTTGGGATTGTACTTGGTATTAACGTGCGATCGCGATCCCCAGGGTGCTGTTTATCTCAAAACTTACGAAGACGGCTTTTTTACTACAGAAAACTACGGCTTTGCCTATCGCCCCAATCCCCAAGGCAGTCAGCGGTTTGGCACTGTTAAACACGATGGCTATAAACAAGGGCCGGTGAGCGGCGATTGGTATTGGTTTATGGGCGTAAGGGATTCGTTTTAGGGATTCGCTTAACGGGCAGTAAAGAAGTAACTCGCTCACTCAAGAACCTTACTGCTAAGGGCTATAGTTCAAACCTTATAGGCTGGCCGACTGCATTTCTGCGGCGATCGGGCGCACAATCTGCCCCCGCTTGATCACGCATTTGCGGGCAGCGTGGGTGGCGATCGCCTCGGGTATAGAACTGGCTTCTAAAACAACCAAATCCGCGATCGCACCTTCCTGCAAACCATAACAATCAACGCCTAAAACGCTGGCCCCGCCGGTTGTCACCATATCAAAGGCGATCGCCAACTCTTCATCGCTATAAAAGTTAGAACGATAGGCTACGAGCATCGCGAGATCGAGCATGTCGGCATTGCTAAACGGGCACCAGGCATTGCGGACATCATCGGAACCCGAGAATACGGTAATCCCCGCCTGTCGCAGTCGGCGAATGGAAGGAAAGGGGTGATGCCCTGGGGCATTGGTCATAATGGCGATCGCGGCATTGGCCAACTTTTCTACGGTGGCATCCACCAAATCGGAAGGCACCATACCCAAACAGTAGGCATGGCTCACGGCGACGCGCCCCTGCATGGCGGTGGCTTCGGTTAGTTGGGCGATGTGTTCCAGTTCATAAATGCCCAAATGGCCGGGGTCATGCAGGTGAATGTCGATGTTGACCCCATGCTTTTCAGCCAGCCCAAAAATCTGCCGCAGGTGCCCGTGAATGTCGCGATCGATGCCTGCCGGGTCAAGCCCACCAATCAAATCGGCTCCCGCCGATAGGGCCGCATCCAGCAGATCTAGGGTGCCGGGGCACGACAGCAGCCCGCTTTGGGGAAAGGCCACAATCTGGATATCCACCCAGTCGCGGTAGCGATCGCGCACCGTTAGCACCCCTTCTAAATTGCGCAGACCCACCTCGGGGTAAATATCCACATGGGTGCGCATCCGCGTCGTCCCTTGGGCGATCGCCCGTTCGGTCAGGCGGGCGGCCCGTTCTTCGACGGGCAGGGTGATCTGGCGCAGCAGTTGTTTTTCGATCGCGACCCGCTGCTGCACCGTGCTACCCGGAATATGCGGCTGCCACGGGGTACCCCAAAAGGTTTTATCGAGGTGAATGTGACCGTCAACAAAACCAGGACAGAGCAAATTGCCCTGCACATCCAACACGCCTTGGGCTGGGCCCAGTTCCCGATCCGTCGGGGCGATCGCGCTGATCCGCCCATTTTTAACCGCCACTTGGGCCAGTGCCCCACTCGGCAGCAGCGCCTGCTGAATCAGC
>DATNOW010000602.1:0-4164 GCA_036703515.1 Chroococcidiopsis sp. | reverse complement strand
GAAAACCCGCCATCGACTGATCACACGCCATTGACCAATCGCAATGGTGCATTTAATGCACGCATTGTGATTCAAGATATTCCCTCTGAGATGTTTTTTGGGCAAACCTATATTTGTTGTTTATACGTTGAGAATATAGGCACAAGCCCTTGGTTTCCTGCCACTCAGCCTCATGCCCCAGAAGTGAGTTTAGCGGTTTTCATCGACCATAGTTGCGTTGACACAGTGGCTTTACGACAAGAGGTTTATCCTAAATCTCGTTGCCATTTTGTCTTTGAGATTCAAGCCACCCAGCCATTGCTAAACTTATCTTTGATACTGACCGGCAAACAAAATAAATCTAGCGCAGCGAAGGCTCAACAAATAGAGCTACTTTCTAAAACCATTGATGTCCATGAATGCACTCAAGCCGTCCAGAAATCAGGTGCAGTGAACCTATGGGAAAAAAGTTCTGAGTACGTGAGTCGCTGGCTGCATACTTACCAACGGCTCACCTCCCAACCGAATAAGATTATAAATTCTCAGAAACGTGCACCTTATGCCGTAAAGTGGCTCTCTCATAACCTTCCCCAAAGCTGGGATGCCGGAGGGCTATATCAAGTTTATCTTTGTATTCAAAACCAAGGTTCGCGCACCTGGAGCGCTGAACATGCGCCCAAAAAACAGGTTTATCTAGCGGTATATATCAATAATAAATTGTCGCTACAGCCATCCCTACCCCATGATGTAGCACCCGGTGCGCAGGTGATATTGTCTTTTCCTTTGCGCTTTCCTACAGACAGCGAGGATGGCGCATGGGAGCTTAAATTCTCTTTGATCGAAAAGCAAGTAGTACGATTTGAAAACAGAGGTGTAGAACCATTTATTGTTAAAGTTGCCCAAGCACCTGTAGATCAGAGCCTCACTGCCCAAGCTAACGCGATCGCCCAGCAATCCAATTCTGCATTTTATCAACCCAGCCAAGGCATCATTCGCAGCCGTAATGGTTCCGCCTATCCTCTGTTTGTGCAGCAGGCTAAAGGCTGCCGGATTTGGGATTTAGAGGGTCACGAATGGATTGACTATGTGATGGGCTGGGGTGCTTGCTTGCTCGGATACGCCCATCCCGACATCCAAGCTGCGATCGCCTCCCAACTGGATACAGGAGCAGTTCTTAGCCTTCCCCATGCTCTGGAAATACAGTTAACTCAAATGCTTTGTGAACTGATTCCCAGCGCTGAGCGCGTCTTGTTTGGTAAAAACGGTTCCGATGTCTGCACCGCTGCGATTCGCATTGCCAGATTGTATACCCAGCGGCAAAAGATCTTAGTGAGTGGGTATAGCGGCTGGCACGATTGGAATTTACAAGATCTAGCGCCCGAATTAATTGCCCCCAATCAGCCCAAAGATATTCATCGCTTTTCGCTCAATAATTTGACGCAGTTTTGTCAATTGATCAAGCAATATTCCGGCGAAATCGCGGCGGTGATCTTAGAGCCTGCTGCCCAAGTTGAAGGCGTAGATGGCCCAGTCCGTGATGTTGACCCTACCTTTCTCAGACATGTTGCTGAAATCTGCCGCGAACAGTCTGTAATCTTAATTTTTGATGAGATTATGACGGGTTTTCGCTATGCCCAAGGTAGCGTCCAAAAGGCGACGGGAGTTATTCCTGATTTGTCCTGTTTTGGTAAAGCGTTAACGTCAGGTATGCCGCTCTCTGTGCTGGTCGGAAAACGCCAGATCATGGATCCTGTTTTGTCGCGAATTTTTTATCATCCGACGTTTAAGGGGGAAGCCTATTCCTTAGCAGCGGCGATCGCAGCCTTACAGATCTATCAAAATCAAGATATTCCCAAACAGATTTGGCAATTTGGCACTCGACTCAAACAAAGTATCAATCAGGTCAGCCAAGAGTTGGGGATCGCCGGTCAGATGGTAGGGTTGCCTTACAGAATGGTCTATAAATTTTCAGAACCTAGACCAACGGAACGCACCATGATGCGAACCTTGTTAAATCAACACTTGTTGCAGCGTGGCATCTTAACATTTCGCGGCTTTATGCTGCCCAGTGCGGCCCATGGCAACGAAGAATTAGAAAAAACTGTGGATTCTTATCGCTCAGCCCTACAGCTCGTCCAGCAAGCGTCTCAGGAAAACTCCTTTACAGAGCATTTAGAGATTCCGCTGATCCTATGAGCGTCGCAAGTGTTTCTATAAATATTTCTATAAATGCCAATGTGTAAGCAATATCTGCAATGAAGATCAGCGGCATACGGGTATTGCATTGGGGAGCGATCGCGTTACTATAACGGATAGTTGCATATATCCCGGTTAACGGCATTCGCAGCCGAGGGATTTTTGGAGTGCTGGAGTTGCATCTACCTATGCGCTATGTCAGAGCCTATCCTGCATTGGTCATATTTTGTGCGTGGATGATTGTGCTCACGTCGGGATGGCTAGCGGCCAAAAGTTTGGTGACGTTATCGCCCGAACCGACTGTACTCAAAACAGTAGAAAACCCATTGCCATCGAGCGATCGCCCATCGCCCCCGCCGTCAACGGCGCTGGCTACCCCCCGCCCCAGCGATTCTCTGCCGATTTGGTCCCTGGGAGCGATCGCCCTGAGCTGCACCTTTTGTTCTCTGATGATTTCGCAACGCCTCAGCCCCAAACCAACCCCTGGGCTAGGCAGACGTACCGTTTAATGGGTTTAGGCACACCCCTTCCTCCAGCCGCAGGGTCAGTATAGGCGAGCAGAAGGTACCTTTTGTTGCAAAATCGCAGGATTTCTTTGCTTGAATTTGCGTAGCTAGTGGGTATCCTAGTGCTACCTGTAATACCTGTAGTAAATTTGGTCACTAAATTGCTCCAGGTACCCCTAAAAAGCACATCGAGGAAATCCATGACAGTTTTTCAAAATCAGCGCCGGGCTTGTGTTGTAATGATTGGAGCACTCTCGGCACTTGCCCTAACAGCGACAGCGGCCCTGGCCCAAAGCCGCGAAGTCTGGCTGGCGAGCGGCGAGTCTACCATGGTTGAAGGCTACTTCAACGCTGGGGAAACTATCTACGGTTCCTGTGATGCTGATTGCAGCGATATGGATCTGACACTCTATGATGAGTCTGGCAATGCGGTTGCTTCGGATAATGCCTACGATGCCAATCCCATTGTGACTGCGCCTAACGCAGGATACTACCAAATTGAAGTTGTCATGGCTTCCTGTAGCACGGCTCAGTGCGCCGCGTGGGTTGACTCTGACGCCGGTTTCTAGTCTAAGACAAGGGCGGGGCTGCTGATCGTGCAGTGCCCAATCAAATGCCAAGTAGAACGATACCGATGCCCATCGCCTGAGCATCCATAGCCTAAGAGCCAAGAGCCTCACTCAGTAAGGCTCTTGGCTCTTTTGAGTGTTGTCAGTATTTTGCACATTTGGCGCAAAATCTGGCGCAAAATCAGGTTTTTGATCAGCGGTTTAACGTGCGCCAAAAAACAGCGGCAGGGCCTGTTCCATCCGCTCAGCCCACGATTCTTCGGTGTGTTGGCCATAGCGATCTTCAACAACAAACAGATCTTCCTGTTCGCGGTAGCCAAATTTTTGGATTAGCAAATCGCGCATCTCTCGACCGCGAGCGGTGGCCCGTTCTTCAATAAACTCGTTGTGGAAGCCGCCTTCGCGCACCAGCCCCCAGTCGAGGTAAATCTTGAGACGACGCGATCGCAGCACTTCTTCCGTTTCAAACAGCAGGCTAGACGATTGCAGTTCCCCGTAAAACGGCCCTGAATAGTTGGGCAGCGACAGCTCCATCCCCGAATCGAGCCCAACCCAAAACGAGGGCGACATGGCAATGACCTGACCAAAGCAGTCGGGATGCTTGCCCGCACTATAGAATGCGGCAAGCCCCCCGTGGGACGCCCCCGCGATCGCCGTATTAGCAGGTTCGGGCACTGTCCGGTAGTTGGCATCCACAAAGGCTTTGACCGTCTGAGCCAAATAGGACGAGTAGTCCTCTAGCCCGCCCCACTGCCGCTCCCAGACCGGGGCGTGGGTGTATTCATAGTCGCGATTGACCGGGCACACGGCCACCACAATCAGCTTGTGGATCTGCTGCCGCAGGTAGAGGCGGGTCAGCACGGTGCCAAAGTTCCAGCTTTTGTGATAAGCCCCACCGGGAAAAAACGCCGTAT
>DATNOW010000601.1:0-10209 GCA_036703515.1 Chroococcidiopsis sp. | reverse complement strand
TCGGTGGCCAGCGCCTGCACCCGATAGGAGGAGCTATAGCTCCCCATCAGATCAATTTCGCGGCGATAGAGGACATTGGGATTGATCGGAATTTCCATCTCGTCGGGAAATTCGGCAAAGAATAGAATTTTGCCGCCTTTGCGGGTGCAGTCGAGGGCTTGCCAAAAGGCTTTGTCGCTGGGTACGGCCAGCAGGCTGACATCCACCCCCATGCCGCCTGTGGCCGCGTGCACCTTGGCGGCCAGGTCGGGATCGCGGGCATCAAAGGCTGCCTCGGCTCCAACGCTGAGGGCCTTGGCGATGCGGCTAGGAATCAGATCGGTGGCGATCGCCCGTGCCCCAAAATAGTTGACCAGCATAATAAACATCAGCCCGATGGGGCCGGCCCCCGTCACCAAGACCGTTTGCCCTGGCGCAATCTGGGCTTTTTTGACCGCCTTGAGGCAGCAGTTGGTCGGCTCAACAAAGCTGGCCTGCTCAAAGCTAATATCGTCAGGAATGGCGATCAGCCCCCCCTGGCGGACGATATGCCCCGGCACTTTGACATATTCGGCAAAGCCGCCGCCGCTGGGGGCAAACCCTGCCGTGGTGGTGATGGTCTTATAGACATTGCACATCGAAAAATTGTCGTTGAGGCAGTAGCCGCAGTGCATGCAGGGAATATGGTGCATCACCACCACCCGCTGCCCCACCTGCCAATCGGTTACCGCTGAGCCCACCGCCGCGATCGCCCCGGCGGTTTCATGGCCAAAAATGCGCGGCGGTTCATACAGGGGATACAAGATTTTCTTGATATCCGACTGGCATAACCCCACCACCCGCACCTGCACCAACACCTCATCGGCGGCAATCTCAGGAACGGGAACTTCTTCGTAGCTAAGCTGATTTACGCCTCGAAACACCTGTGCCTTCATCACGAATCTCCGGTTGCGTCTGCCCTCACTCTACCTGGGTTGGGGTAGCTGGATCGAGATGGCCAAGGGCATTTAGCACCTCGCGATCGATTTCGGGCAGCAGGCTTTCGTGGGCCGCATACAGCCCTGGCTGGTAGGCCCGCGAGCCGACGCCCCGCTGCATCGATCCACAAATCTCCCAGTCTTGGCGATTAACCTGATCCCACAGTTCGACGATGGGGCTAGGGTCAAAGTCAGGCTGGGCGATCGCCTCTGGGGCAAACAGCCATTCGCAAATCACCTGGGTGCGACCGGGGGCTTGGGGTTCGAGCCGATGGCTCATGACAAAATCAGGTTGGAGGCTGAGCAGCAGGTTAGGGAAAATCAGGTAATAGTAAGCGCGTTGGGCATCGTCGCCGGACACGGTGCCCAGCAGCGGCAGGGTGCGATCGCCTCCTCGACTCAAGCTGCTGTAGGGTGGATCGATCGCCATCGGCCCGCCCAAAAACGGGCCGCGGTAGAGGTCGTTGGCGCTGCTGCCCGCAGACGACAGCTTGACCAATTCGGGATGGACAGTGGGGCAGTGATAACACTCCGAGTAATTTTGCACAATCAGCTTCCAGTTGCTCTGGAGGGTGTAGTCAATCCGGTGGCCGACCTGGAGCCGATCGATCTGCCACGCCGAAAACCGCTCGATTAAAGGGGCAAAGGCCTGCTCAAAGGGTTCGGGCTGTGCGCTCAGGTTGACAAAAATAAACCCTTCCCAAAAGGCGATCGCCACCCCATGCAGCCCCCAGTCCTGCGGCTGAAACCCCGCAACCTGATCCATTAGCGGCGCGGCCATCAGCTCCCCATTGAGCCCATAGCCCCAGGCATGGTAAGGACAGCGGATCACCCCGGCAAAATGACCCTGCGCCTCAGGGCAAAGCTGCGTGCCGCGATGGCGACAGAGGTTATAAAAGGCTCGCACCTGGCCCTGCTTGTCGCGCAGGATGATCAGGCTTTCCGTGCCGACCGACCGCAATTGATAGTCACCGGGCTGGGGCACCTCTTCCGCCCGCCCTACACAGACCCAGCGCTGATAAAAAATCTGCTCGGTTTCTTCGGCAAAAATGGCGTCGGAGGTATAGTAGCGCCCGGGCAATGTAGTTGCCCCTGAGCGCAAGGTTGATGCCGTCTGATAAAAAGTCGTCATTGGGGGGAGTTTTGTGCAGCGGTTTTATTGAATCCACGATCCTATGGAAGAGAGCGATCGCTTAGGATGAGTATATAGCGTTGATTAGCGCCCCCAAACTGCCTCTCTCAACGCTTCTTGCGCCAAAGTCGTAGAGGACAGTCGGACTAAGGCGCGCTAAATCTAAGCACGGTTACAGGGACTAGATTGGCTGTCCTGTGTCATAATGCTGTACGGAACCAGGGTGTAAATCATAGAGTGAATCAACTGCTCGATGGACGTTATCAGCTTGTTGAGGTCTTAGGGTCAAACCCGTTAGGACAAACACTTTTAGTTCATGATTTGCAGTCGCCCGCCCATCCAGAATGCGTGATTCGGCATTTGCGATTGCCCAACGACAACCCGCGGACTCTGCGCTTCGTTATGAGTCTGCTGCGCAAAAAGGCCGAATCGCTCAGTAAGCTCAATCAGCGCGATCGCATTCCGCAGATACTAGGCTGCTTTGAGCAGGGCAACAGTTTTTATCTAGTTGAAGAGTTTATTCCCGGCAATTCCCTCGACTCAGAGCTGATCCCCGGTCAGCCGTGGGGAGATGCGGCGGTGATCGATTTTTTGCAAGAATGCTTAGAAATTTTGGTGATGGTGCACGGCTGGGGGCTGGTGCATCGTTCGCTCAAACCCTCTAGCCTGATTCGACGACAGGGTGACGGGCAGCTAATTTTGACGGGGTTTGGCATTTTCAAGGATATTGGGGCGCAACTGATGCGATCGCCCGGTGTTTCGCCTGCCGGATCGCCCAGCGTTGCCGGTGGCAAAGCCCTACCCAAAAAGCCTGCGGTTGCACAGGCGGTGCCCACCGCGCTGCACAATGGCACCTCTGCCTACATGTCGCCCGAGCAGCCGCAGCGGCAAACGCAGTTTAATACAGACCTTTACTCCCTCGGGGTGATTGGGCTACAGGCGATCACGGGGCTGACGCTGCTAGAGCTGTCGCAGACCTTACACCACCACGCTACCCACAGCCCCACGCCAGCGTGGCCGGTACCAGAGGACACCGATCCAGAGCTGATCCGCATTTTGAATCGCATGGTGCATCCTGATAGTACACAGCGCTATCAGCTCGCCACCGAAATTTTGGATGAGCTGCGCCAGCTAAAGAAACAATCGACGGTGGTGCAGCCGCTAACAACGCGGTTTGCGTCACGGCTGGGGGCGATGCTGTCTCGCGATCGCCGTCGCGCCGAAAGCCCCAGCGATCGCCCTACCCGTTGGCGCTGGGGAATCACAGCACTGGTGGCGGCCCTTGGCGTGGCGGCCCTATTTTGGGCAGAGGTGCCGCAGACGTTGGTATCGAGCTATCTACTGCGCCAAGGCGATCGCCTGGCCAGCCAAAACCAAACCGAGCAGGCCATCCGCAGCTACACCGAGGCGATCGAAGCCAGCCCTAACAGCACCGCTCACTATAACCGAGGCATGACCGCGCTCCAGCAGGGCGACTCACAGGCCGCATTGGAAGATTTAACGGCGGCGATTCAGCTCGACCCGACTCTGCTCGAAGCCTATTATCAGCGTGGCAATGTCCGGTTTGAGCTAGGCGATCGCCAAGGCGCGCTGGCCGACTACACCGAGGCGATTCGGCTCAATCCAAACTATGCGGCGGCCTATGTTAACCGGGGCAGTGTCCGGGCTGATGCGGGCGATGAACGCAGCGCCATCGCTGACTATACCCAGGCGATCCAGCTTGACCCCAATCTGACCGCGGCCTATATCAATCGCTGCCTGTCGCGCTCTAACCTGAATGAACACCAGGGGGCGATCGCCGACTGCACGCAGGCGATTAACCTCCAGCCCAATTCGGTGTTGGCCTATCAAAATCGGGGTTTGGCCCGCCGCCGCCTGGGAGATTTTTCGGGCGCGATCAAAGACCTCAATATTGCCATTCGCCTCGACCCTGACGATCCTGACCCCTACTACAACCGGGGGCTAACCCGCAGTGACCTAGGCGACTCGGCGGGGGCGATCGCCGACTATAGCGAAGCGATTCAGCGCAACCCAGAGCATGTTTTTGCCTACTATGACCGGGGGCTGCTGCGGGCAGAAGTGGGAGACAGTCAAGGGGCGATCGCCGATTTCCAGCAGTCTGCGACGCTTTGCCTCAATTCGGGACGGATGGGTTGCTATCAAGATGCCCAATACCAAATCACGCTGCTTCAGAAAAGCCCACCCCAGTAAGGCTGGTGAAGGGTTTACTGGGCCGATTGGGGGCCGTTGATCACAGTGGGCTAACGGCTAGAACAGGTTGTGGCGATCGCGATCGCGCTGCGTTGGCTAAAAGTTTGGGTCTGGACTCTGGGACTAGATTCTGGGATTGAAACCCCGGAGTAGAACCTGGAATGAGACTCCGGGATTAAATTCTACGACCAGATTCTAACAAGCACTATGGAATTGCCTAGAATAGGATGACTTTTGGGGTGGATTTGAGATTGCGTTAGAGATTGCTTTGGGGATGCTTTGGGATGGCCTCGGAAATGCTTTGGGGACGCTTTTTAAACAAAAAAAGGGAGAGCCATTTGGTAACTCTCCCTACCATCAGGGTGCATCTACTTAACATATTATGCCACGTCGGGAGTGAGGGGTGACACCCCTCAAGAGGTTTTTTTAACAAAAAACCTGCAAATTCGTGTGAAGTTTTCAACAAGAGCCTCTAAAACCCAGTTTTGAGACCTAATTTTGAGGCTCATTTTGAAGGGGACCTTGGCTAAACCCGACGGTTTAGTCAAGATCCCCTTTGGATCGAGATTAAAAATTTCCATCAGCCCGGTTTGAGATGAGGGCGCACATCGGTGCGCCCCTACCCGGGAATTATCGGTTTGCGATGAGGGCGCACATCGGTGCGCCCCCACCCAAGAATTGCTGATTTTCGATGAGGGCGCACATCGGTGCGCCCCTACCGAAAAAATGCAGGCGATCGCCCTCCCTAGGGCCACATCCCCCGCAATCTAACCCCGTTCCCTTAACCCTGGAGCTTTTTCTGCAGGATCTGGTTGGTGAGCTTGGGGTCAGCCCGCCCGCCGGTTTTTTTCATCACCTGCCCGACAAAGAAGCCCAGCAGGTTGGTTTTGCCGCTGCGATATTTTTCTAGCTCGGAGGGGAAGGCGGCGATCACTTCATCAATGGTGCTTTCGATCACCGTTGGATCTGACACTTGAATCAGCCCTTTGCTTTCCACCAGCGCTTTGGCTGAGCCGCCTTTGGTCAGCAGTTCGGGCAAAATGTCCTTGGCGATCTTAGAACTGATTGTGTTTTTCTCAATCAGCTCGATCATTTCGGCGAGGCTTTCGGGCTTGAGCGCTAGTTCGCCAATGGGCAGGGTTTCTTTGTTGAGGTAGGCGCTGATGTCGCCCATGATCCAGTTGGCGGCCTGTTTGGGGGTGCCTCCGGCGGTGACGGTGGCTTCAAAGTATTCGGCGATCGCCCGGTCGTCGGTCAGCACGCGGGCGTCATAGGGAGACAGCCCGAGGTCATTTTCATAGCGCGTCCGCTTTTGAGCCGGCAGCTCGGGCAATTGCCCTTTCCACTCGGCCAGTTGGGTTGAGGGCACTTCGATTGGGCCCAGGTCAGGTTCGGGGAAGTAGCGGTAGTCGCTAGAGCCTTCTTTGCTGCGCATGCTGATGGTGCGCTGCGCCCCTTCTTCCCAGAGGCGGGTTTCTTGGTAGATTTTTTCGCCTGCTTCGATCGCCTTGATTTGGCGCTCGATTTCATAGTTGATGGCTCGCTCAATCGCGTTAAACGAGTTCATGTTTTTGATTTCGACTTTGACGCCAAATTTCTCGGTGCCGACGGGGCGCACAGAGATATTGACATCGCAGCGCAGCGAGCCTTCTTGCATGTTGCCGTCGCTCACTCCGAGGTAGCGGACGATGCGGCGCAGCTCGCGGGCATATTCGGCGGCTTCTGCCCCCGAGCGGATATCGGGCTCTGAGACGATTTCGATCAGGGGGATGCCAGCGCGGTTGTAGTCTACGAGGGAATAGGTGGAACCCGAGAGGCGATCGCTACCGGCGTGCACCAGCTTGCCCGCGTCTTCTTCCATGTGCAGGCGGGTGATGCCAATGCGCTTGCGAACGGGGTTGCCTGATTCGTCGTCTAGCTCGACTTCGAGCCAGCCATGCTCGGCAATGGGCAGGTCATATTGGGAGATTTGGTAATTTTTGGGCAGGTCGGGATAAAAATACTGCTTGCGGTCAAACTTGCTGTAGGGCGCAATCTGGCAGTTGAGCGCAAGCCCTGCTTTGACGGCATATTCCAACACTTTTTGGTTTAAGACGGGCAGGGTGCCGGGTAAGCCCATGCACACGGGGTCAATGTTGGTGTTGGGGTCTGCCCCAAAGGCCGTGGAGCTACTGGAAAAGATTTTGGTTTCGGTGCTGAGCTGGCAGTGGGTTTCTAACCCAATCACAGCTTCATACTGAGTTTTAACGGTCGCAGCAGCAGTCATAGTTTCTGGATTGAAGGGCGATTGGCTCTATTTTAGCGGTAAGCCTCCACGCCCATAGCGTTTGGGGCAAGAATGGCAAGAATCGACAGGGCTGGCGGAATGGTCAGCATGGTCAGCGCTGACCGGACTCGTCATCACGCTGCAACAAAAAATCTCCTTTTCTTTGACATAGTGTCATTTAGACACTAATATAAGTGTTATAGAAACACTATTCTCAAAAGCGGATGTGGGCAGCGATGAACAGCCAGTTTGAGTTTGCAGCAGGGTCAGTGATGGGGCGATCGCACGGGCGTTTGGGTAAAAACAACCAGGATGCCTACCACGTCGCGATCACCGATCAGTTTGCGATCGCTGTTGTTTGCGATGGCTGTGGCAGCAGTCCCCATAGTGAAGTGGGCGCGACTTTAGGGGCGCGGCTGGTGGCTGAGGTGATTGCTGAGGCGCTTGCTGGGGCAATTGCAGAGCCAAGTTCTGGGGCGATTGCAGAGCCGATTTCTGGGGAGATTGCAGAGGCGATTACAGAATTGCAGCTCGATCAAACTTTCTGGCAAGGGGTGCAGCACGCTCTGCTCAACCGGCTCGATGGCTGGCGCGGCCAGTTTGGGGGCGATCGCGCTGCTGTTGTCCGCGACTATCTGCTGTTTACGGTGGTCGTTGCGGTGATTACGCCGACGGTGACGGTGTTGGCGGCGGCGGGTGATGGTGTTGTTATTCTCAATGGCGATGTGCAGCGGCTGTCGGCGGCGGATAATGCCCCACGCTATCTGGCCTATGGGCTGTTGCCTGAGGTAGACCCGGCGGCGTTTGGGTTTACGGTCTGCTATGACTTGCCTACGTCTTGTGTGGAGTCGCTGCTGATTGGCAGTGATGGTGTGGGTGATCTGATCGATGCGGCGGCTCAACCGATGCCGGGACGCGCTGAGGTGGTGGGGGCGATCGCCCAGTTTTGGCAAGGCGATCGCTATTTTCACAATCCTGATCAGGTGCGGCGGCGGCTGTCGTTGATCAACCGCGAGGCGATTCAGCCGGATTGGTCACGGCAAGTGATGGTGCGCCAAGCTGGGCTGTTGTCTGACGATACGACGCTGGTGGTGGCCAGACGAAAACCTAATGACTAATAACTGATGACTAATAACTAACGAGGTGTTTTATGAAACGCGCTGAAGATCCAAAATCGCTGGTGGTGGTGCCCTATTTCCACATTGTTGATCCGAATGATCCTGACCAGGCTCCACTGTTGGGAGGGCGATCGCCTGCTAGCTCGGTGAATCCATTGATTTGGGTGGTGTGGCTGATGCTGATTATGGGTTTGGTGTCGGTGTTAGATCGCGCTAATCCACAGCGGCCGGGATTGTTGCCCAATGGTGATGGGCTGAGTGCGCCAGAGTATCCATCGCGGTTTTAGCTATGGCAATCCTAAGTGAAGTGTGAAAATCCGTGGGGCAGGCGTCTCGCCTGCATGTGCAAAACGCATGCCCTCTATTCATCAATCAATTCGGATTGCTACAGGCGAAATCAATCAACAGAATCGAAGTTTAGTTTTATCCTTGCACTTTTTCTAAAACGCAACTTCGTAAAAACTGACAGCCTTGGGGGCTAGCCCCCAAACCCCCAGCAGGAGGACGGCAGCCCGTCCCCCCGCACCCCCCTCGGCACAGTTTGGCTGGCTGGGCCTTGTCTGAGCGCTTCGCATTGCACAAACAGATTTGGGCCTAAGGTTAGGGCTTTTCTCAATGCAAGTATTTCGCACGCGGGTAAGGTTAGGGCTTTTCTCAATGCAAGTATTTCGCACGCGGGCAAGATGCCCGCACCACGTTTTCACCCTTTACCCTTTACCCTTTTCCCCTACTGCCATGAATATTTATGTCAACCAAAAACGATTAAAACTACGAGCTGGCCAGGCGATCGCGTCTGGCGGTGAGGCGGATATTTTTGATATTGGCGGTGGTTTGGTGCTGAAGCTGTTTAAGCAGGCGGATCATGCTGATTATCAAGGGTTGCCGCTGGAGCAGCAGGGGGCACGCGATCGCTTGGCGCAGCATCAGCGGAAGCTGCGGCAGTTTCCGGTGGGGTTGCCGTCGCGGGTGGTGGCTCCGGTGGCGCTGGCGACGGATCGGGGTGGGCAGGTGGTGGGCTATACGATGCCGCTGATCGCGGGGGCGGATGTGCTGTTGCGCTATGGCGATCGCCATTTTCGTCAGGCGGGGGTTGGGCCACAAACGGTGGTGCGGGTGTTTCAAGATTTACATGAGACGGTGGTGGCGCTGCATGGTCGGGGGGTGGTGATTGGTGATTTTAATGATCTGAATGTGCTGGTGAAGGGTACGGCGGCGTATCTGATTGATGCAGATTCGTTCCAGTTTGATGGTTTTTTGTGTTCGGTGTTTACGGCGCGGTTTGCTGATCCGCTGCTGTGTGACCCTCAGGCTAATCGCCCGATTTTGCTCTATCCCCACAGTCCAGAGTCAGATTGGTATGCGTTTGCGGTGCTGCTGATGCAATGTCTGCTCTATGTCGATCCCTATGGTGGGGTGTATAAGCCGAAGAGCACGAGTCGGCGTATTCCCCAGGCGGCGCGATCGCTGCATCGGATTACGGTGTTTCATCCAGAGGTGCTCTATCCGAAGCCGGCGATTCCTTATGGGGTACTGCCTGATGAGCTGCTGCACTATTTCCATCAGGTGTTTGAACGCGATCAGCGCGGGGTGCTGCCGCGATCGCTGTTGGATTCTTTGCAATGGCAAAGGTGCGGGCAATGTGGCGCAGATCATGCCCGGACGGTGTGCCCCTTTTGCACGGTGACTGTCGGAATGGCGACGGTGGGCACGGTGACGGGCGCGCTGGCTGGAAGCGGTCGCTTATCTGGGGGGCAGGCTGCGGTGCGGGTGCAGGGGGCGGTGACAGCAACACAGGTGTTTTATACGGAGGGGGTGATTGTGATGGCGACGATGGCGGGTGGCCGGTTGCGCTGGCTCTACCATGACCAGGGGCAGTTTAAGCGGGAGGATGGTACTGCGATTCTCAATGGCGATCGCCATCCCCATCTGCGCTGGCGGATTTTGGGTGACGATACGCTGCTGGGCTATCAGGGGCAGGTGGTGCGGCTTAATAACAAGGACAATACACAGAGCAATATCCAGAGCGATCGCCTGGCGGTGGATAGTCGGGGCAATACGGCTCTGTTTGAGGTCAATGGTGGGGCGCTGTATTGGGTGGAACAGGGGCAACTGCGCCGTCAGCGTGCTGGCAATGCTGGCGATACTGGGGGGATGGCGGCCTACCTGGGGGATGTGCTGCCGGGGCAGACTTATCTTTGGCTAGGGGCGGAGTTTGGTCTGGGGCTCTATCGGGCGGGCAACCTCAATGTGGCGTTTATTGTAGACGGGCAGCGATCGCGTCTGGATGACCACTTGCAAATTCCGCCGTGGCAGGGGCAGTTGGTGGATGCGACCTGTGCGCTGAGCACTGAGTATGCCTGGCTGTTTCTCACGACCCAAGAGCAGGGGCAGTTGCGCGATCGCTGTGTGGTGGTGCGGCGAGACGGTGCGGTGATGGCGATGACGGTGGCGACGGAGGGGGATGGGTCGTGGCTGGCGACGCTGGGGAATGGGCGATCGCGGGCGGATCCCTGTCCCTATCTGGCT
>DATNOW010000600.1:0-2197 GCA_036703515.1 Chroococcidiopsis sp. | reverse complement strand
TTCACCCGCTATTGCCTCCAGGTGACGCCCAATATCCTGTTTGGGCTAGAGGGTGGCTATGACCTCGATGCCCTCGCGCAATCGGTGGTGGCTACCGTAGCGGAGTGTTTATAGCGTCGCTGATGGCAATAAGAGCTGATTTATAAAGAGAACCTAAAGAGCTTCTGGATGAACCCTGAGCCGATTCTAGACTAGAGCGAGTTGAACGATTGCCCGACTAATGACACGTCTACCTGAAATTGCAAATCCTGCCCGCAAATCCTACCCCAGTGACTTGAGCGATGCAGAGTGGGAAATCTTGAAGCTACTGTTGCCCAAACCCAAAGGCTTTGGACATCCCGTGGAAGTTGATTTCAGAGAGATACTCAATGGTATTTTCTATGTGCAACGCACTGGCTGCCAATGGGAAATGATGCCTCATGACCTGCCTCCCTATAGCACCGTGTACAGTTACTTTCAGAAATGGCAACGCAAAGGCATTTGGCAACAAATGCACGACCAGATCCGAGCGCAACTACGAACGCAATTAGGCAGAGAAGAGCAATCCACCGTTGCCATTGCGGATTCTCAATCCGTCAAGACAACGGAAAAAAGGGGGAGGTCTATGGTTTTGACGGTGGCAAGAAGGTTAAAGGGCGTAAGCGTCATATCGTTGTAGATTCGCAAGGTCTTCTGATTGGAGTGCTCGTGAGTGAAGCTAATGCTTCAGAACGATTAGGGGCAATTATGGTGCTCGATGAGTCCAAGGAGAAGTTGTCTAGATTAGAGGTGATCTGGGTAGACCAGGGGTATTCTGGCAAGAATTTTGCCCATGCGGTGGCTCAAGTGTGTGGGGAGACGGTGCGAGTGGAGGTGATTGAGAGAAGCTCCAAGACGTTCGAGCAGTTGCCAAAGCGGTGGATTGTGGAGCGAACTTTTGGATGGCTGAATCGATTTCGACGGTTGAGCAAAGATTATGAGGTCTATTCAGAGGTGAGCGAGGCGATGATTTATGGTTCCTTGATTCGTCTCATGCTCAAGCGACTGGCTGCTTAAGATTTACTTTATAAATCAGCTCTAATTACCAGGGGAAACTCACAGCACTTGACGCGCCCATTGGTGATGGTGGCTTCCATATCTTTGTCAGCAGTCCGCACTGTAACCGGCTTATCGGCCGCCGCCTGATCGCCCCGACGACGCTTGCGGCGCACCAGCTCCAAAATCTCAAACTCGCCTTCTTCAAACAGATTAAGCAAATCGTTGGGCAGGTTTAAATCGCTCTTGTCGATTTCATCGATCAGCAGCACCCGTGGCAACAGCGACGGCAAAAAAGCAGTGCCCACCGGCCCTAGCTGAATGTAGTCTCCCAGATCGCCTTCTTCCCTAGGCTTTGGATCAAGATTGGAGGTCGCTTCATCACCCTCCCCATTCCCATCACCATCGTCACCATCACGGCTGCGGGTTTTATCGAGTTGGGCATCTTGTAAACGGGCGATCGCGTCATAGCGATACTCAGCATCAACCAAATTGGCCCGTGCCGTGATCGGCCACGTCAACACCGGCCCTAGCTGCAACTCATGGGCGATCGCATAGGCCAGCGAGGTTTTGCCCGACCCTGGCTCACCCGTCACTAGCAGCGGCCGCCGCAGATGAATTGCCGCATTCACCGCATCCACAATTTCTGAATGCCCATTTTTATCGGGCTGCACGCGAAAGCTCTTACCCCGCTGAATCGAGCGCAAATCTGTGCTCGCCAAAGCCCGAAGCTTCGCCCAATATCGCTCATCTTGGGTTTGATCTACGGCATCTCTAGACAGAAATTGCCGCCAAGGCGGGCGCTCAGGCAGTTTTTTCAGCCCTTGGGGCCGGTCTTCATTGCAATTTCCGTTGAAATATTTCCAAGACATGGGCAGGGGGGAATAGCAGTAGGAGGGGATAGCAGTGGGGGAATCGGAAACTAGAAGGCAACCAACAGGTCTTCTTCTCGCTCTGGGTCAGGCAGATTGGGCAAGCGATCGGGGCGATCACATAAAAGTCTAATGTGTTTCGCCGATTCAGATTTAGACTCAATGCGTTGCCTTCGCCATTGTCTGGCCAGCTCAGCAAAATTAGTCAGGTCGCATTGGCTCAGCAGCGCATCAAATTCAGCCTTAAGAGTATTAGCATTTACCTCTGTTGGATCAGATGACCACAATGCGATAGGAACAGCCGCTTCAAT
>DATNOW010000599.1:0-2504 GCA_036703515.1 Chroococcidiopsis sp. | reverse complement strand
GCCCAGTCGGTGCTGGTGTGGTTAAACATCTCTTCGTAGGCGTGCATGTAGTCATCCCAACGCTGCCGTTCGCGGACATCGGCGGCCGAAAACTTCCAGTTTTTTTCAGGCTGCTCAATCCGTTCTAGGAAGCGTTTTTTCTGCTCGGCTTTAGAAACGTTGAGGAAAAATTTCAGCACGATGATGCCGTTTTCGACCAGATATTTCTCGACGTTATTAATCTGCTCAAAGCGATGCTGCCATATCTTTTTGCCCTTCGCGTCGGGCGGCAGTTGTTGCCTGTCGAGTAGTTCGGGATGGACGCGCACCACCAATACTTCTTCGTAGTAAGACCGATTAAAAATGCCGATCCGCCCCCGTTCGGGAACCGCTTTGAGCGATCGCCACAGATAGTCGTGATCGAGTTCTTCGGCCGAGGGCGCTTTGAAGCTAAACACCTGACAGCCCTGGGGGTTGACCCCCGACATAACGTGCTTGATGGTGCTATCTTTGCCCGCTGCATCCATCGCCTGAAAAATAATCAGCAGGGCGTAGGTATTTTGGGCATAGAGAATATCTTGATAGGCTCCGAGCTGCTGCACGCCTTCTTGCAGTTTGCTGGCGGCTCCTTCTTTGCTGTTGAGGCGATCGGTGTAGCGCGGGTCATAGTCGCGTAGTTTGATAGAGTAACCGGGTTTGACTAAAAATGGGTCGTGATCCATGACGCAGAACTCCTTGAGACGATAAAACCCTGCGCTGTTGCCCTCGCCGATAGCGCAGAGGGTAACGCAGGGTTGAACGGATTGGATTGACCGATCTTTTCCCTCATCCCCCAGCCCCTTCTCCCACCGGGGGAGAAGGGGAGCAAGAAAAACTTCACGGCTTCTCAAAGCCCCTCGCCCCTTCTGGGAGAGGGGTTTGGGGTGAGGGCATTTGAGTTAGGTCAGGCAACCAGGCGTTGAAGATACACCTTGCTAAAACCACTCGGCATTAAAACCACTCAGCGTGGGAAAATTGACCTCTGGGTTTATCGGTGCGCTCGAAGGTGTGGGCCCCAAAGTAGTCACGCTGGGCTTGGGTCAGGTTTTGGGGGAGGCGATCGCGACGATAGCTATCAAAATAGTCGAGGGAAGCGCTAAAGGCAGGCACCGGGATGCCAAGCTGCGCAGCCGTGATCAACACCTCACGCCAAGCCGTTTGGCGATCGAGAATCGTTTGGCGAAACTCTGGAGCCAGCAGCAGGTTCGGCAGATTGGGATCTTCATCAAAGGCTTGCTTGATTTTGCCCAAAAAGCGCGCGCGGATGATGCAGCCACCTTTCCAGATGCGGGCGCATTCGCCCAGATCCACCCCCGATTGGAACAGTTCCTTGGAGGCTTTGCCGATCAGCGCCATGCCCTGGGCGTAGGAGCAAATCTTAGAGCAGTAAAGGGCATCGCGCACCTTGCCGATAAAGGCTTGGGCATCGCCGTCATACTTGCCGCTGGGGCCGGTCAGCACCTTAGAGGCGGCCACCCGCTCTTCTTTGATCGATGACACAATCCGGGCGTTGACCGCCGCGATAATCGTCGGAATGCTGACCCCAAGCTCTAGGGCGCTTTCCACCGTCCAGCGGCCGGTGCCTTTTTGCCCCGCCGCATCGAGAATCACATCCACCAAGGGCAAACCCGTCTCGTCGTCGAGCTTGGTGAAAATATTGGCGGTGATCTCAATCAAAAACGAGTTGAGTTCGTCCGTCTCGTTCCATGCGGCAAACACTTCGTGTAGCTGGTTGTGGTCTAACCCCAACACGCTCTTGAGGATGTCGTAGGCTTCGGCAATGAGCTGCATGTCGCCATACTCAATGCCGTTGTGCACCATTTTGACGTAGTGCCCCGACCCACCGGGGCCAATATAGGTGACGCAGGGGCCATCATCCACCTGGGCGGCAATTTTGGTCACAATCGACTCAATCTCGTGGTAGCCCGCTTCGGTGCCGCCGGGCATCAGGCTAGGGCCATTGAGCGCTCCTTCTTCGCCGCCGCTGACGCCCATGCCCATAAACCGTAGCCCCATCGCTTCTAGGTCTTGGACGCGGCGCTCGGTGTCGGTATAGAGGGAGTTGCCTCCGTCGATGATCATGTCGTCCTTGTCGAGCAAGGGTTTGAGCTGATCGATCACCGCATCGACGGGCCCACCGGCTTTGACCATGATCATGATCTTGCGGGGACGCTCGAGCGACTGCACAAATTCTTCGAGGGTGTGAGCGGCGTAAAAGTTTTTGCCCTGGGCGCGTGTGCTGATGAACTTATCGGTAACGGCGGCGGTGCGGTTATACACCGAAATAGGAAAGCCGTTGCGCTCAACGTTGAGCGCCAGATTTTCTCCCATCACGGCCAAACCAATCAAACCAAACTTCTGTGCCATAGGATTCCCGCTCTCTGCTTAACTTCTGGTAAAGACTGCTGTATGGGTGGGCTTGCTACCTAACAGAGTAGTCAACTTTCCCGGCAGAGGCGGGGGCTCAAAGGATTTCTTTAGCGTTG
>DATNOW010000598.1:0-13932 GCA_036703515.1 Chroococcidiopsis sp. | reverse complement strand
AGTTGCACTCGCCTTGATGATGATAAATTGCTAGCACTAACTTCAGCGATCGCACCAAAGGTAGCGGATATGAATCGATTGCATTTGATATTGAGTCTGACAGTTAGTCTTTGGAGTGCATGGCTCAATACCCAACCGAGTCTAGCCCAGGTGATTGCCGACGACACGCTGTCAGCAGGAGAGCGATCGCAAGTTTCGGGCGATCCCAATTTTCAGGTTGACGGTGGGGCCAGACGCGGAGGCAATTTGTTCCACAGCTTTAGCCAGCTTTCGGTACCGACTGGAGGATCTGTTTACTTCAATAATGCCGCCGATGTGCAGACCATTTTTAGCCGGGTTACGGGTGGGTCAATCTCCAATATTGATGGATTGATCCGGGCAAATGGCACCGCCAACCTATTTTTACTCAACCCCAACGGCATTTTATTTGGCCCAAACGGGTCGCTGAATATTGGCGGTTCTTTTGTAGCGGCAACAGCCAACAGCATTAGCTTTGCCGATGGGTTTCAGTACAGCGCCACCAATCCTCAAACGACACCGCTCTTAACTGTAAGTACTCCAGTCGGGTTACAGATGGGAGCTAATCCAGGAGCGATCGCAGTGCAGGGGGATGGATATGATCTGCCAGTTCCAAGCCCATTTTCACCCATTGTCAGAGGAAGTGGTTCAACGGGTTTACAAGTACCAACCGGACGCACCCTCGCCCTCGTTGGCGGAGACATTGAGCTGATCGGCAATACCTTAACCGCAGAGCAAGGACGCATTGAGCTAGGCAGTGTACGCGATGGCCAGGTGAGTCTTGGGAATAACTTTGCCTTGAGCTACCCAAACGTGCAGACCTTTGGGGATATTCGTCTATCACAACAGGCGTTAGCTGATGCCAGCGGTGGCGGGGTAATTCAGGTGCAAGGAAATCAAGTGTTCCTCACCGATGGATCACTACTGCTGATTCAAAACCAGAATACTCAGGCAGGCGGAATTATTAAAGTAAATGCAGCCCAGTCTCTAGAACTGATCGGAACCAACCCAAATGCGAGAATTCGCAGCGGCTTGAACAGTCAAACGCTAGGCGTTGGGAGTGGAGCAGATATTGCTGTTTCAACTCGGCAGTTGGCTGTTCAGGATGGGGCAACCATTGTTTCTCTTTCATACAGCCCTGCCAGGACGGGCAGCATAACGGCGCAAGTCTCTGATTCAGTGCAAGTTGTTGGGTTTTCATCCCTTGATCCCAGTCTCATCAGCAATATCTCCACCTCGGCTACTAGTTCTGGGGACGCAGGAGATGTCACCGTATCAACACGGGAGATTACCTTGCTCAATGGCGGACAGATAACATCATCTGTCAATGGCAGTAGTAACGGCGGAGATCTTACGGTCAATGCTCTTGATGCTGTACAGGTGATTGGACAGAGTAGTTTTCTCAATCCCAGTGGTCTACTTGCCGCTGCTCTGGGCAGCGGGGATGCGGGGCAACTCATCCTTAACACCTCAAGGTTAGTAATTCGGGATGGAGGAAGCATTTCGACCTCTACCCTAGCTTCGGGTAATGCAGGTAGTGTGTTCATCAATGCTTCTGAGTCTGTCGATGTCAATGGTCAGCCTTCAACGGCTGCTACTCCTAGTTTTGTGGGTTCGTCTGCCCCTATTCTTAGCGAGATTCTTAGACAAGTGTATGGATTGCCAGATGCACCGAGCGGAGCGTCTGGCAATGTCACCATCAATACCGGGAGATTAAGAGTTACAAATAGTGGACGCATTGATGTAAGTAATGAAGGAGTGGGCAATGCCGGGACGTTACGGGTGAATACCCACTCGATTTTTATGGACAGTCAAGGGAGCATCACCGCTGCCACTGCCACTGGCGAAGGGGGCAACATTGAACTCAACGTGCCAGATTTTTTGCTGCTACGAAATCACAGTCAAATCACAGCGTCAGCAGGTGGCATTGGCAATGGCGGCAACATTCGGATTAATGCAGGCGTAATTGTGGCTATATCCGCTGAAGATAGCGACATTCGCGCTAATTCTGCAAACGCTCGCGGGGGCAACGTGACGATTAATACCTCTGGCATTTTTGGCATCCAGGCTCGCCTTCAAGATACGCCTTTGAGCGACATTACCGCGACCGGAGTTAATTCCGCCTCCAGCGGCACAGTGCAACTCAACATCGATCAGCTCGACCCTACCTTTGGCTTAGTTGAGCTACCGGCTAGCCTGATCGATCCATCTCGGCTCATTGCTCAGGGTTGCCCGGCCGACCAAGGCAATTCACTCATCGTCAGCGGTCGCGGGGGCCTGCCGCCAAACCCAGAGCAACAGTTAGAGGATGATGCCGGCTGGCAGGATCGCCGCAGACTTACCGTTGGATCGCGGCCTTCACCCCCCATTGCACGTGATTTGCGATCGCGATCGCCTGATTCTGATGCCTCGCGGATTGAAGCCACCGGATGGCAAATGACCGCCCGTGGAGACATTCAGCTCGTTGCTGCACGGTCTGTTCCCGGTGCGTATCCCTTACCCAATCACCCTATCGCTTGCCAGGAAAGGCAGTAAGCTACGCATAGTGACTTGAATCCGCCTAACGCGTCTGGTTTGATTATGGACGCCAGCGAGTAGACAACTGGCGAGTGGACAACTGGCAATCACAAATTACCCAGCGGCCCAGACATTTACTCATTTCAGACCCGCAAGGAGCAGCACCCGTCGATGAATGAGGCTGACCACACTAGACAGATTACCCAGGGGCTATCCAGTCTGCGGCGCATTCTAGCCCAGGCAAAATGGCTGAAACGGCTGGTATTCGCGACAGTGGGGATCGTGATAGCGATCGCCCTTCATGCTGGGATTGCCGGGGCAATGCCAGATACTGGCAATACAATCAAGGCGAATACCCCAGAGCAAGCGATCGCCCCAGCACCGTCTCAGCAATCGGCTGAGGCTGTCCCACTTGATCTGCTGATGCAGCAGGCAGAAGATTACTACCAGGCGGGTCAAACGGCTGAGGCGATCGCCCTGTGGCAGCAGGCCGTCGCTCGCTATCAACAGCAGGGCGATCGCCCCAATCAAGCGCTGGTTTTAAGCTTTCTAGCCCAAGCCTTTGACGATTTGGGGCAGTGGAGCCCGGCCAATCAGGCGATCGCACAGGCGATCGCGCTAATCGACACACACCCGTCGGCATCCAATCCAGATGCAGCATGGGTGCTAGCTCAGGTGTTAACCATTCAAGGAGCGCTCCAGCTCGATCAAGGGCTAGGGGCAGAGGCCTTGTCAACCTGGCAAGCAGCGGAAGTAGCCTATCAAGCCACTGACGATAGCAACGGTATATTGGGCAGTCAAATCAATCAGGCCAGAGCCTTACAGTCAGCCGGATTTTATCGGCAGGCTAGGGATCTGCTCACTCAGGTTGAACAAGCGCTGCAAGACCAGCCCGATTCGCCGCTAAAAGTGACGGGGTTGCGCAATTTGGGCAAGGTGCTGCGGTGGGTGGGTGATTTGGCCCAATCGCGCCAGGTCTTAGAGCAAAGTTTGGCGATCGCCCGACGGCTCTCTGACGCCCCTGTTCAATCGGCATCCGAAACCATATCGGCAGCGGATATCAGCGGCATCCTGCTCAGCTTAGGCAATACGACTCGCGCCCAGGGAAACCTCGATCAGGCGTTAGCATTTTACCAACAGGCAGCGGCGATCGCGCCGTCAGTGGCCGCCGCCACTCAGGTGCAGCTAGTGCAGCTCAGTCTGCTGGTGGAAGCCCAACGCTGGGCTGAGGCTGAGCGCCTAGTGCCAGAAATTCAATCGCGCCTGAGCCGCCTGCCGTCAGGCAATCTGGCCGTTTATGGGCAAATTAATCTGGCCCAGAGTGTGGTCAAGCTGATCAGCAGAGCCACCGCAACAGCGGCAATGCCATCCCCCGCGCTATTTAGCGCCTCAGCCCAAGCGCTGGCTACAGCAATCCAAGACATCCATCATCTGGGGAATATTCGGGCAGAATCCTATGCGTTGGGCACGTTGGGCAGCCTATATGAAACGACCCGCCAGTGGGATGAAGCGCAAAGGCTAACCCAGCAGGCGCTTGACTTGGCTCAGTCTATGGCGGCCGCTGATATTGCCTATCAGTGGCAGTGGCAGCTAGGGCGCATCAGTTGCCAGGGTATGCAGCCCTGCGCTGGCAATTTGCCCCAGGCAATGGCGGCCTACGCGGACGCCGTTAAATCTTTACAGTCGCTACGCAGTGACCTGGTGGCGATCAGCCAGGATGTACAGTTTTCGTTTCGAGAAAGCGTCGAGCCAGTCTATCGGCAGTATGTAGAGCTGCTGCTTCAAGCTGACACCGATGGCTCTGGCTCAGACCGTGCGCCCAGCCAAGCTAACCTAAAGCAAGCGCGGGAAGTAATCGAAGCGCTACAGCTAGCAGAACTCGACAATTTTTTTCGAGAGGCCTGTGTCAATGCTCGCCCGGTTGATATCGACCAGATCGATCCCCAGGCGGCTGTGATTTACCCCATCATTCTGCCCAATCAGCTAGCGGTGATTTTGGCGTTGCCCAGCCAACCGCTGATCTATCACAAAACCTCACTGGCCCAGGCGGAGGTCGAGCGCATTTTGACCCAGATGCGGCAATCTCTGCGACCGACGGCCTTTATCGAAGACTGGCTGCCAGCGGCCCAGCAGGTCTATGATTTGCTGCTGCGCCCGGTCGAGACTGAGCTTGCAGCTAGCGGCATCAACACCTTGGTCTTTGTGCCCGATGGGGTGTTGCGGAGCTTGCCCATGGCTGCGCTCCACGACGGTCAGCGCTATCTGATTGAAACCTATAGCGTGGTGCTCACCCCAGGGCTACAGCTCTTGCAACCCCGAGCGATTGAGCGGCAGCGGCTCCGGCCGCTGCTGGCGGGGGTCAGTCAGGCCCGCGAGGGTTTTGCATCTTTGCCCAATGTGGCGGTTGAAATCAATCAGATTCAGGCCGAGCTGCCGGGAGAGGTGTTGCTCAATCAGGCGTTTACCAATCAATCATTTCAGACGCACATTGAGACGACGCCGGCCTCTATTGTTCATTTGGCCACCCATGCTCAATTTAGCTCCAATGCAGAGGATACTTTTATCTTGACTTGGGATGGACACATTGATGTGAAGCAGCTGACTCAACTGCTGCGCTCTAGGGAGGGCGATCGCTCCCCAATCGAGCTGCTAGTGCTGAGCGCCTGCCAAACGGCCACGGGCGATCGCCGAGCGGCTCTTGGCATAGCCGGAGTGGCAGTCAGATCGGGAGCCCGCAGCACCCTAGCGTCGCTGTGGTCGGTGAGCGATCGCTCCACCGCGGCGCTGATGATTGAGTTTTACCGCCAGCTAGGATTGCCCGAAGTCACCAAGGCAGAGGCCCTGCGCCAGGCCCAGATTGCGCTGCTGCATCAAAACGATTACGCATCTCCCTACTACTGGGCTCCGTTTGTTCTGTTAGGAAACTGGCTATAACTCCATGATGTTTAATCTTAACCGTTGGCTGATCAACATTCCCCTTGGCATGGCTCTGACATTAAATCTGGCATTAAATCTGGCATTAAATCTGGCGATCGCCCCCAGTAGCGCTAGGGCCCTTGGGGCCGCAGCGCTGACCAAGCAAAGCAATCCCCCCCCGCCCCCGACCAATCCGGGCAGTTCGGCCCCTGGGGGTCGCCGCAATGCATCAGCCTGCCCTCAAGATGCCGACTTAGCCCCCTCTAGTGCCGCCACCCCTAGTCCAGGCCTGACGGCCCTCAGCCCTACGACCTTACCGGGACTCACCTCGATGGCACAGCCTACCTTTTTGGTCTACGTGCCCGCAACGAGGGTAGAACAGGCCGAGTTTAGCCTGCGCGACCCGGCCGGACACGGGCTGTATCGCACCACGGTTGATCTACCGCCAACGCCCGCTATTGTTAGTATTAGCCTGCCCGCTCAGAGCGTTGACCTAGAGGTAGGAACATCCTACATTTGGACTTTTGCCGTAATCTGCAATCCGGGCGATCGCCTAGAAGATCAGTTTGTCACCGCCACCGTTCAGCGCGTTGCCCTCGACTCGGCACTCGATCGCCAGCTCGCGCAAGCCTCAGGACGCGATCGCCTAGCGCTCTATCAACAGCAGGGACTTTGGTATGATGCCCTCTCCGTGCTGCTGGAGCTGAGGCGCAGTTCTCCCCAAGACGCCAGCCTGACCACGCTCTGGGATGAGCTGCTGCAATCGGGGGGCATTGATCCACCCAGCGATCGCAACTCCACACCACACTAAGGATTGCGAATTTAATAAAAACTGTAGAAGCAATCGCATGAGTATGTGGACAACTTTAAACCAGCACCTTGAGCGATGGCGTGGCATCTTAATTACGGCTCCCAGTATTGCCGGAGTCTTGCTGGTTTTGCGACTAACCGGGGCACTCCAGTTCATGGAATTAGTCGCCCTAGATCAGATGTTTCGGCTCCGCCCGACTGCACCAGCAGACCCACGCATCATTTTGGTCACGATCGATGAATTTGATATCAAACGGCTGGGGCAGTGGCCCATGTCAGACGCTACCCTGGCCCGCACCCTATCTCTAATCAGCCAGCAGCAGCCCAGGGTCATTGGTCTAGATCTGTTTCGCGATTTGCCCGTAGAACCCGGCCATCAAGAGCTCGCCCAAGTCTTCACCTCCACACCCAACTTATTTGGCGTGGAGAAGGTGATTAAAACAGCTCAGGGGGAGCAAATTCAGGCTCCTTTGCTGCTCAAACAGCGCGATCAGGTTACCGCTAGCGACTTGGTCTTAGACCCAGACAATCGAATTCGCCGCAGCCTGCTCTATCTAAGAACGCCAGACAATCAGTCAATTTTTACCCTGGGCGCTAAGTTAGCTTTTGCCTACCTCGATCAAGACGGCATCACGCGGCAGCCCATCACCCCTGACCAGATGACGTTTCGGCTAGGGCGGGCCACGTTTACGCCCCTCACCCCAAATGCAGGCGGCTATGCCGGTATTGATGCTGGGGGATATCAAATTCTGGCCAATTTTCCCCGATTTCAGAGCGGGTTCCACACCGTTTCGCTCACAGATTTGCTCCAGGGTGATGTTCCACCCGATTTAATGCGCGATCGCATTGTTTTGGTAGGTCTGACGGCAGCCAGCATTGAAGATAAATTTTTTACCGCCTACACGACCGATACCCTGGCGGCCCCGGCTGGGCTTGAAGTCCATGCCCTACTGGCCAGTCAGGTACTCAGCGCTGCTCTAGAGGGAGGTTCGCTGCTAAACGTCTGGCCAGAACCGCTGGAATGGCTATGGATCATCGGCTGGACAGTGGCCGGAAGCACTATCGGCTGGACATCCCCTTCACCGCGCCAGACGATTATGCGGGTAGTGCTATCAGGCGGGGCGCTGCTGGGGATCGCCTACGGGCTATTTTTGGCCGGATGGTGGATTATTATCGTGCCGCCGCTCTTGGCCTTGGTGAGCGCTGCGATCGCCAGCAATACCTATCTGCTATGGAACAACCTCAACGACTATGCCCGCACTCTAGAGCAAAAAGTAGACGAGCGCACCGTAACCTTGCAGCAGGAAATTGTTGAGCGGCAGCAGGCAGAACTCGATTTGCTAGAAAGTGAAGCCCGGTTTCGCCAGCTAGCAGAGGCTGCCGTAGAGGCCGTCGTCGTCATGGAGCAAGATCATGTCCTGGATGTGAACCAAGCTTTTACCCAGATGTTTGGCTATTCGTTAGCTGATACCAGGGGGATGCCAGTGGATCATCTGGTTGTTGCGAATGATCGAGAGCTGTTTGTCCAGGTGCTACAGCTTCAGGGTGAAGGATTTCAAGAGATTAACTGTCTGCACAGCGATGGCACCACCTTCCCTGCGGAAATTCGCCTAAAAGTAGCTACCTACGGTGAGCGGGTCGTTAAAATCGCTTCGATTTACAACATTAGCGATCGCAAAAAAGCCGAGGCCGCCTCAATTTTAGAAGAACGCAACCGCATGGCGCGTGAAATTCACGATACGCTAGCCCAATCTTTCACCGGCATTTTGCTCCAGGTCGGAGCCGCCACACAGGTGCTAGCCGACGATCTAGACGCCACACAGATGCATCTAAAAATGATTGATCAGTTGGCCCGCACAGGGCTAGCGGAGGCCCGTCGTTCGGTGACCGCGCTGCGACCTCAGCTATTAGAAGATGGCAATTTGCCCAGTGCGCTCTACAGCCTAGTCACTCAAATGAAAGCGACTATTGACGCTAAGCTGATCTATGCCGTTAGGGGTAATATCTATCCCCTACCTAGCGACGTTGAAAATAACCTGCTGCGGATTGGGCAGGAGGCCCTCACCAATGCGATCAAATATGCGGACGCTAGCGAAATTCGGATTGAGCTGGTCTATGAAAATGCCCAATGTTGCCTATACATTAAAGACGACGGACGCGGCTTTGAGGTAGGTAACCTTCCCGCCATTGGTGGCTTTGGGCTGTTGGGCATGAGCGAGCGGGCCGAGCGTATGGGCGCACAGTTGATGATTCAAAGCCAGCCTAGTCAAGGAACTGAAATTGTTGTAACGGTGAACCGAGAGTGAGCGTTATGGCAATTCAATCTACAACTATTCGGGTTCTCATTGTTGACGATCACTCTATTGTCAGGCAAGGATTGGCCACTATTATTGAACGCGATCCCGAAATGACGGTGATTGCCCAAGCAGAAGACGGCCAGCAGGCGATCGCATTATTCCGAGAACATGAGCCTGATGTTACCCTGATGGATTTGAGAATGCCACACGTTGGCGGAGTAGAGGCCATTACGGCGATTTGTGCTGACTTTAAGCTCGCCCGAATTGTGGTGTTAACAACCTATGATGGCGATGAAGATATTTATCGCGGTTTGCAGGCTGGGGCTAAAGGCTACCTACTCAAGGATGCTGACTTAAATGAGCTTTTAAATGCGATTCGTACGGTGCATCGGGGCCAACAGTATATCCCGCCTGAGGTGGGGGCAAAACTGGTGCAGCGCATAAGCAACCCTATGTTGAGCGACCGAGAGTTAGAAGTGCTGCAATTGATGGCGCAAGGCATGAGCAATTTGGATATTGCCGCTGCGCTGAATATTGGTGAAAGCACCGTCAAATCTCATGTCAATCGAATTTTAAGCAAATTGGGCGTAAGCGATCGCACCCAGGCTGTGATTGTAGCTGTTAAACGCGGAATTGTCAGTCTATAGTTTATAGACTTGACGGCGCTTTAACTGCACTTTGACGGTACTTTGACGGTACTTTGGCGGCACTTTGACGTCGCTTCAACGGTCAAACTTACACTGCCGATTAGAGCTATTGCCTTATCAGTGGCAATCAGGCAGATTCCAACTTTAGTTGGAGAGAATATTCCATTATGCGACGGGTTAATGGCTACGTCATAGGATTGTCTAAAATTTTCACCCCTGAGTGGACGACAAGCTTGTGGCATTTCCCTATAGTTAACCCCATGAGCTAACCCCATGAGCTAACCCCATGCAGATACATCTTGCACTTGAGCATTATCCGCAGAGTTTATCTTGCACTGTTTAGAAGAAGAGGAATGTAGTCGATCGCTTGCGATAGGCATATGTTTCCTCAGAGGTCATCTGTGAGCGAGATGCTCCCCGTTTACTGTTTGTTTCCTCGTCCGCGCGAGATCATCGACAGGGTTTATTGAGCACCATTGTAGTGCCAGTGATGTATGGGGATTATAAAGCCATCTTGAATGCCGGTCATAGCAAGATTTGATGTCTACCCGATCACAATTCCAATGAGGGAGATTGTACAATGCCTACTCCATTGCAGATCAACGATAAATTTGAGCATTCAGAGTGGTCAACGCAGGCTAAATCGTATAGGAAGTTTTCAGTTCATTGGGCGCTTACTCATGTAGCACAAACTGTGGCGCAGACTGTGGCACAAACTGTGGCAGAGAAACTACAGCAAAGCTATTCTGCCCAGGTTAGTAGCAGCAATTCACCTCAGACAATTGCAATTCGGGCGATCGCACCAGAGTTTGGTCAACTGATTACGGCTAAATCTTTGACGACTCGTGAGTTAGAGGTATTGCAACTGATTGTTGAGGGCGATAAAAATCTCACAATCGCTCGGAAGCTTTACATTACTGAAGATACAGTCAAAACCCATGTCCGCAGCGTGCTGAGAAAGCTTTGTGTCGAGGATCGCACCCAAGCGGCTATTTTAGCCCTCCGTTCAGGTCTTATCCATTAACTGCCGTTGGCAGCTAGAGGTTTTCAGCTTGCATAACTTTGCATAACTGTCTGCCATAAAATTTTCAAAACCATCCAGATCTCCGCTAAAACTCTCGGATCAAGCTCGTCTTACTGGACTGTATCAAGAGGACGTTAAATTGCATCATCGCGATTTTAGCTTTTACTCCTATTGAGGCAATATGGACAATCATCATCCCAATCAATCTCTAAGCAAGAACCAACATCCTCAAGTTGTCCACCCAGACTTAGACGAGCCCTGTTGTAATACCACAGCCCTTCAGGCTGAATCAGTGACTAAAGAGCTACTGGGTAATGACGATCTTTCTCATATTGTCGGTGGGGCAAATGAGGAGTCTAGCCGTTTAGATAATCTAGGGCTTTTGCATTCTCCTAGTGGCGAAGATAATAGCCCGTTTGAACTGTCTCCAACCTATCCATCTCCGCCCAATTTAGGTGATCCTCCAGACTATTCGTCTCAGAAATAAACCTGTTTGATGACCGCGACAACAACATCCTATGCGCGAACAGCCGTATGTTAGTTCGCGCGCCCTGAAACTAAACGCTGCCCTGATCGCGCTATTTCACAGATTTGCATCATTTATCAACCCAATATCCAACCCAAGGAGACCATTATGATTGCTCAAGTCAAATCACAACCAGAAAACATTCTAGAAGTTGCGGTAGATTCCCGTCTTTCTCGTGAAGTAAAAGCATTTCTGAAGGTGTTGAATTCAGGCGATGGCCCACCGTTAGAGTCCTTATCCCCCCTCGAAGCGCGTCAAGTGTTGGTGGATGCCCAAGCGGCTGCAAACGTTGATCTTTCGGGCATTGACGAATCTGAGAAAACAATCGTTGCTGATGGGTATTCGATTATTCTCAATATCGTCCGACCTGCGGGAGTAAAGGGCATTTTGCCTGTATTTATCTTCATTCATGGCGGCGGCTGGGTGCTGGGTGACTATCCTACACACAAGCGCATGGTGCGCGATCTGGTTGTGCTTTCTGGGTTTTCTGGAGTCTTTATCAACTACACACGCACACCCGATGCTCAGTATCCCCAAGCGATTAACGAAATCTATGCAGCGACTAAATGGGTGGCTGAGCATGGAGCGGAGATCGGCGTAGACGGCAAAAATATGGCGGTTGTCGGCAACAGCGTCGGCGGCAACATGACGGCAGTTACGACCTTGATGGCCAAAGCAAGCGGCGGGCCAAAGATTAAGCTGCAAATTTTGATGTGGCCGATTGTCGATGCCAATTTTGAAACAGAGTCTTATCAGCAGTTTGGCGAGAAGCGCTTTTTGACCACACCGCTGATGAAATGGATGTATGACATGTATATTGCTGACCCAGAAAAGCGCAAAGACATCTATGCATCGCCGCTGCATGCAACGGTTGAACAACTAAAAGGATTGCCCCCGGCCTTGATTCAAGTGGCTGAGAGCGATATTTTGCGGGATGAAGGGGAAGCCTATGGGCGCAAGCTGGATGAAGCTGGAGTCCCCGTGACGACGGTGCGTTACAACGGCATGATTCATGACTTTGGGCTGTTAAATGGTTTGGCCGAAATTCCTGCAGTGCGATCGCTCTTTGTTCAGGCCGCCGCTGAGCTAAAAAAATATCTGCAATAGGGTTGTGGGCGACCATAGTGCGGACACATTTCGACCGTTATGGGCAATCGTTGCGACTTGGCAGTGCTACTTCTATGTCACGGATGGTTGGACTGTTTATCCAGGTTTCATTCCAGACAGAGACCAAATTGTGAGCAAAACCTACATGACGCGAGTTGAGGGAGAAGACACGCGATTGCAGCACAACGTCCTGCGATGCAACCGAGCAAGACGTTGTGCTATTCCAAATCCGTAGAGATGCTGAAGCACTCCATTCGATTGCTACTACACCATCTCAAATTTACTATCTCAAATTTGCTTATGACCTGTCCCTCAACGAGTCATATTCTTATTCAGCAGTGCCGAGTTTGGCGTTGCTGAATTTAGGTATGAATTGCGAAATCTGCCCTCACCCTAGCCCTCTCCCAAAGGAGAGAGAACAAGAGTTCTAGCTCCCTTCTCCTTGGGGGTGAAGGGTTGGGGATGAGGGCAATTCATACTGCGACCCAGCAATGCCTGAATTACGACATCGGTTTAGAGGATGTCTGAAAAGTTTACTAGGCTAGACGCCGAAGCATAATTCGGATGTTAAACCCCGACTAGGATGAGAACCGTAGTTTTTCTTCTTGTGGGTTGAGGTGATTTTTAACCCACAACCGGTCAGCCAAAGCGATGGGTTGCGTATTAATCTGTTGCTCAAAGGATTTAACCTGTTCAATCAGGTCAGCTTCACAGGCATAACAGGTGTGATAGGTGACGTCTTCACGCAACCACTGCCAGAGATGCTCCACGGGCATGAAGTCCGGGCTATAGCCCGGTAACGGCTGTAGGTGAATCTCCAACACCTCAGCGCTGGCTGTGACGCGTTGGGCTCGGTGGTATGGTGCCCCATCCCAAATCAAGGTAATCGGGATATCGGGGAACTCTACCCGCAAGCGTTTGAGCACCTCAATGGTGTTGAATTGCTCTGCTGTCTCAAAAGGAAACAGTCGCACTTCGCCTAAGTTGTAGAGATAAACCCCATAAAAGGAGACCTTTTTAAGCCCCGGTGAACTTGAACTGACCCAAAAGCGTTCGCCACAAATCGACCACCCGTAGCCCTCATCCGCATCAAGGTGAATATGGGCCTCATCGATGTATACCAACAATCTTCGCTGCGCTTGGGCCTCATCGAGCAATGGTTGCAGGGTTTCAAGGAATGCGGCACGTTTGCTGGGACTGGCTTTGTTGAGCAATTTACGAGCTTTTTTCCACGAGAACCCCCATGTTTTAAGCACTTTGCGCACCGTCTCACGGCAGCACGTGATGCCAAAGTGAGTTTTCACCCACCCGACGAGACGTTTTAAGGTCCACCGAGGTTGAGGGGGCTGTTGGCGGATTTGAGGCGGAGTCGCTGCCACCTGCAACGCACTGCGAATCTCGTTATCTAGACCCCGCCTGACCGTGATGCTCAAAGGGGGGGATGCCCCCCACTGCGTCGGTATCGCATTGCCTCTGGTCCCAATTCGTTGTACTGATGCACCCACCGCATCACCGTTTGAGGATTACGCGATGTTTTCATCCCGATCTGGGTGGCATTGTTCCCTTGGACGATCTCATAAAGTGCCATGAACCGCTCTCGGGTGCGAGGATGCTCTGCTCTTAGCGCTTGCTCCCTTAAGCTCTCTGCGTCTTGCTTCCAACGTTCCGTATTGACGATCAACATCACGGGCTAATTCGCTAATTGAAGTATCATTCCTACTTCCATCAGCTTAATCCCTCGATCCTAAAAACTCCATGTTTCAAGATGGTCGGGGTTTATATTGCAAAATATAAAATCACTAAATTCCAGTGCGATCGCATCGCTTGTAGGTTGGATTGACGAAGGGAACCCAACATCTGTTAGCCTCATAAGGATTTTTAACTCATCTACAGTCGGGCATTAGTGATGCTTCACCCAATCTATTTCTCGTTGAAAGAGTGATTGGGTGGTGAAGAATTGAAAGGGCGATCGATTAGAGGAATTGGATTACTGTTTGAAGGGAGACGCAATTTTTTTGAAGAGCGATCTATTATAGAAATTGGGTTTTTAATTGAGGGGCGATCGCAGTG
>DATNOW010000597.1:0-4371 GCA_036703515.1 Chroococcidiopsis sp. | reverse complement strand
GCTCAATCAACGGGCGGGGCTTTATGCTGTGGGGCGATTGGTTAGGGCCATTGGTTAGGATTATCGGTTATCCCACTCATCGGCGGCATCGGCCACCGCTTGATCCACCGTCTTTTGCCCTAGCATCGCCGCTTGCAGATTGTCATAAACGATTTTCTGTAGCTCCTTGATGTCTTCGATTGTGGGCAGCAGGATCTCGGTTTCAGCAAGCTGCTTGGCGCTGATCGAGCGGGCCTTTTCAACCGGGGTAGCGCTGTCTGGCAAGGTGGTGAAGTAGGGATCGTTAACGGCTTCAACGGTCGAAGGCAACACGTTGGCTGCCTTGGCAAAGGCCAACTGGTTGGCGTTATTGGTGACGTAAAGGGCAAACTTGACCGCTGCTTCGGGCTGATCGGTATCTTTAGGAACCAGGAGGTTCATGACAGCGACACTCTTCTTGCCCGTTTCCCCGGTGAGTTGGGGCGATGAAGCCGAAACTTGGGCGATCGCCGGAGCATTGGTGGCGATCGTCTTGAGGAACTCTGCCCCTGACGACAGAATTGCCGTTTCTCCAGCCTGATATAGCTCAATAGCGCGGCGATGCCCTTGGGTTAACACCTCCTGGGGCAACAGCTGCTGTTGATACAAATCCGTCCAATACTGAAACGCGGCCTTGCCGGCGGGCGTATTAAAGCCCGCATTGCCGTCAGCATCGATCAACTGCACCCCCATCTGCACCAGCGACTGCAAGGCCTGGGCCGAGTCTTCGGGCACAAAGGTAATGAAGTAGGCATACTTGCCCGTTTTTTCTTTGACCTGCTTGGCCACCTGGGCCAATTCAGCGTAGGTGGCGGGCGGCTGACTAATGCCCGCCTGCTGGAACAGGTCGGTGTTGTAAATCGAGACGCTGGTGGTGAGATACCAGGGCAGCGCAAAGGTTTCACCCTCTAACTGGCTGGCCTGCCAGATTTTGGGCAGATAGTCGTCTTGCACATCGGGCGGCACAGCTTTATTCAGATCGAGCCAAGCTCCCTTACCGGCCAACTGAGCGGCAAAATCGGGGTTGAGGTTAACGACATCCGGCGCAGTGCCCCCCGATACGGCCGTGAGGATTTTGCTCTGCATCTCGGCCCAGGGCACATCCACCCAGCGCACCTTCACCCCCGGATTTTCGCTCTCAAAGCTAGCGATCAGCTGGTTGAAATAGTCGGTAAAGTCGGGTTGGAGCTGCATTGTCCAAAATTCGACCTCCTGGCTACCCGATGCGTCGCTCCCAGCCGATGATCCTCCCGGACTACAGCTAACGGCCCAGCTCAGAACCACACCCAGCAGGGCAAACAGCGTTAACTTAACCCATGTTTTCATCCGTTTTATCTGCGGCTTTATTGGCGGCTTCATTGGCGGCTTTCCTCAAAACGCACTACGTCCCTACGAAGTACATAGCATCTCATAAGTTCGGTGGGTGGGGAATGTTGGTCATTCTTGAAAATTGGTTGTAACGTCGTGGAGGCGGCCTATTCTTTAGCGGTATAGAACGAGCCTATGTCAATTAAAACTATTGTCTCTCTTGGATTGTTGGTGTTTATTCCCATCTCCATTGCGGCGGAATATCTGGAGTGGGGGGCGCTGACAGTTTTTATCACGTCGGCGATCGCCATTGTGCCCGTGGCGATTTGGCTGAGTACGGCCACTGAAGAAATTGCGGTGGTTTCGGGGCCGTCGATCGGCGGCTTGCTGAATGCGGTGTTTGGCAACGCGACGGAGCTGATTATCGCATTGGTGGCGCTGAAGGCAGGGCTGATCGATATCGTCAAAGCCAGCATTACCGGCACGATTATCAGCAACTTGCTGCTGGTGATGGGGCTGTCGATGTTTTTGGGCGGTCTGCGCTATAAAGAACAAGAATTTCAGCCGGTGGTAGCGCGGGTCAACGGCTCGACGATGACGCTAGCGGTAACGGCGATCGTGTTGCCTGCGCTGGTAATTTATTCTTCTAGCGGGTTTACCCCGACTGAAATTAGCAAACTGTCGATTACAACGTCAGTCGTGCTGATTTTTGTCTATATTTTAACGCTGGTGTTTTCGCTCAAGACCCACAGCTATCTCTATGAGGTCGGGCTGGCGGATCACGGTGCAGGGCATGGTGCAGGACATGGCGAGGCCGTTGCAGAAGGCGGCGCAGAAGGAAGTGCAGGACACGGTGCAGCGGGCGCAGTGGCCGAAAAACCAAATCTCTGGCTGTGGTTGGGCGTGCTGCTGATCTCGACCCTAGCAGTCGCAGTCGAGTCAGAAATCTTTGTGGGCGCAGTCGAAGAAGCTACCAAGGGCTTAGGGCTAACGCCGCTATTTACCGGGGTGATTTTGCTACCGCTGGTGGGCGGTGCCGCAGAGTATGTAACGGCCGTGCGCGTTGCGGTCAAAAACAATATGGATTTGTCTGTATCGGTAGCGATGGGTTCCAGCCTGCTGGTGGCCCTGCTGGTAGCCCCGATTTTGGTCTTGGTGGGTCAGGTGATTGGCCAACCCATGGACTTGAGTTTTAACCTGTTTGAGGTGGTGGCGGTGACGATCGCCGTAGCGGTGGCCAACCTGATCAGCTTAGACGGTCGCTCCAACTGGCTGGAGGGGGCGCTGCTGCTGGCAACCTATACGGTCATTGGGGCTGCTTTTTACTTCCATCCGAGCTAGCTTAATTCGATCGATAAAGTGCAGCAGCGGCAGACAATCTCAAATCCCCTGATTATCTCTGTCTCGGCTGCTGCTGCGCAGTTTTAAGCAGCTGGCAACTTTAATCACTTGCGGCGTTTCCAGTACTCAGGCTCACGACTGCAATGCATGACTGCCAAAATCAAAATGTAGTCTTGCTCGATGGTGTAGAGCACGCCATATGGAAACCTGCGCGCCATGCACCGTCGAACATCTTCATCAATCGCCGCATAGCGGGTTGGCGATTCCCTAATCCGATAGACTGTATCCTCGATGGCATTGATGAATGCTTGAGCAACCTCAGCCCGTTGCTCGACGTAATACTGAACTGCGTCAGCATATTCAGCGAGAGCCTCAGGATGAAACACGTATTTCATGGCTCAATCACTTCATGGCTCAATCAGTCTTCTAACTTGAGCTAGGGCATCGTCTCCCGAAACTGGTTGCACCGAACCCTCTCGAATTTCGTCTCTCCGTCTTTTGGCTTCCGTTAGCCAAACTGATTGGATGGCTGAGTCAGTGTCAAACTCTAAGCTCTCTACCAATTTATCTGCAAGAAGTGCTCTCGATGCGCTCGGCAAGGACAGTATTTCTTCCGTCAGTTGCTCAATAGACCGCATAACACCTCGCACAACAATCAATCTAATGCCATATTTGATGCAATTGTAGCAAGTTTGATAGAAGCAAATTTCATATAGCAGAACTCGATGGAGCAGCTAACCAGCCTAAAACCTTCACTAGCGGCCGATTGATGAAGGCTTAAATTTGCAGATTGACTGATAACTCTTGATCAGAAATATGTGAAACAGCAAGTTTTGCCAGAATGCTCCTCTGACCTGCATCGACGCCCACTGGCTTAGGCCGGTGGGCGTCGGCATAGGTACACCACCGACGGGGCAATGCAAATTAGGGCGATCGCCATCACAATCAGCAATAAAAAGCGATCGGGGGCTCCGGCCATGCTGGCACGCCCTAGCGATAGACCCACCAGCGGCACCCCGATCGCCCAGCCAATTGCACCGATCAGGTTGTAGAGCGTGAAGAGGGGGTAGGGCATAGCGTGGATGCCTGCCACCACCGGAGCAAAGGTGCGCACGATGGGCAAAAATCGCGCCAGCACCAAGGTTTTGGGGCCATTCTGCTCGTAGAGAAGCTCAGTTGTGAGCAAATGCTGTTTCTGAAATAGCCATGAATCGCTTCGTTGCATCAGCCTGAGGCCGCGTCGTCGCCCGATGCCATAACCCCAGCTTGCGCCCAGCATGGCGCAAACCCAGCAGCCCAGGGTTAGCACTTCCATGTCTAAAAAGCCCTGCGCCGCCAAAAAACCGGCGGTGAACAAAAAACTATCGCTGGGCAAAAAAAAGCCAACTACAAACCCCGATTCTGCCAACACAATTGCCCAAATTACCAAGTAGCCCAACGCTTGCGTCAAAACCAGCAGATCTACGTGCATGAAGTGTCTTTGAATACGACGCTAGTTCTGTATTCATCGGTTTTTGGAGTAGACCGAATTATTTAGGGGCGATTGCAGAAAAAATTTTGTGCAGAGGAAAAGAAGAAAGGAGGAAGGGTAGCGGGGAGGAAGTTTGCTGCTTTGTGGCGGTCGGGCTGATGTAGAATCACGACAGATTATGTGGAGGATGGCGATCGCTCTAATCCACATTGATTGATGAAATTGATTGATGA